>NZ_JAILZZ010000020.1:0-47156 GCF_023512215.1 Kyrpidia sp.
TTGGCTCCCCGGGCAGGATTCGAACCTGCGACCACCCGGTTAACAGCCGGACGCTCTACCACTGAGCTACCGAGGAAAGCGCGATTGTAACACCATCGCCTCCGGGCGACAAGATACACTTTATCAAACTCCATCGTCTTTGACAAGGGGGTATTTGTACGCGCGGGAAATTCTTCTCGCACCCCGCCGCAACCAGGCCATGCCAACCAACCCGGACCTGCCCCCCGACAAAAACCTTATTGCCGAATGTCAAAGGTCCATCTTCGCCCATCGTAGCCGGGCAAGTGAAGGGTGTTGACCGCCTTGGGCGCGGACACTGTGAGCCCCCTCTGCTGAAGCCAGTCCAAGATGCCGCCCCGCATCGACAGCGCCGTCATCAACACGCTTGGATCCCCAATAGCCTGAATTTGATAAGGGGCGTGAAGATGGACAGGCGCAGAATCCGGTGCCGGACTGTCGACGATGGCCCAACGCTGACCATTCACCGCCACCGCTTCAGCCCCGCCGGCCAAAAGTTCCTGGACCAGGCGCACGACGTCCCATTCCTCGACGATCGCCGCCTGTCTATCGCCCCCTGTTTGAGTCCCTCGACCATTGTCCAACGTCACCGTCACCCCAGGGCCGCTCACTGGTGCGCCGGCCAGAATCCGCGCCCGGTCCATGTCCATGCGCATCTGTTCGAATGATGCGAGGTTTCCCCCATACTGTTTTTCGATCCCATCAATCTGTTTCTGGACATCCTGAACTTGGGACTCCAGCTGTTGATTCCGGGCTTTTACGGCTTCGAGCTGGTGGGCGACTTCGCTCGCGTCTTGGGAAACTTCCGTATTGCCCCCCGAATGGAGCGACCGATACTGGACGGTGAGAAGCCAGCCCAATACAAAAAACACCATCGCCAGGGACACGTACAGGATCAGTTTCTGTCTGAGTTCCCTCGCCACTCCGGATTGCGGCAGCCGGCCCCCGGATTCTTTGGTCATGTTCCCGCACCCCGATTAGACTTCACTGAATTCCGCGAACACCATCCGATCGGACAAGGCAGAGCCCTCTCCGAACAGCTCCATGAGCTTCGCGACGGTAAGCCCCCGTTTTGCGTCGCCACCAATGTCCACCACCACGGAACCTTGGTGGAGCATGACCAAACGGTTGCCGTAGTCCAAAGCATTTTTCATGTTGTGCGTGACCATGAGGGTCGTGATCCGGTGCTCCTCCACCAGCTTCTTCGTCATCTCCATAATAATTCCCGCCGTCTTAGGGTCCAATGCAGCGGTGTGCTCATCCAGGAGGAGCAGGGAGGGGCTCACCTCCGTGGCCATCAGTAACGCCAGAGCCTGGCGCTGTCCCCCTGATAAAACCCCCACCTTAATATCCAATTTATTTTCTAACCCGAGGCCCAAAGACGCTAAACGTTCTTTAAAATGCTCCCGTCTCCGGCGGTCTCTTGCAAATCCTAAGCCGAAAGGTCGGCCTTTATTCACGGCCAAGGAAAGGTTTTCCTCGATCGTCAGTGAAGGGGACGTGCCAAGCGCCGGATTTTGGAAAACCCGGCTGATAAAAGCTGAGCGCCGGTGCTCGGGCATTTTTCCAACATCCCGGCCATTGACCACAATCCGCCCCGCATCCGGTGGGATGCTTCCCGCAATCAAATTCAACAATGTCGACTTCCCGGCTCCGTTGCTTCCGATGATCGTGACAAACTCTCCGGATTCGACCCGTAACGAAAAATCTCTGAACAAGGCCACTTCGTCGGCGGTTCCCCGATGGAACGTTTTATGCAAGCCTTCGATCTCGATCACGAGAACCGCACCTTCTTCCGAACAGCCGGCAACGTCAAGGCAAGAAACACGATGATAGCCGTGAGGAGTTTCAAATCGGTGGGTTCGAACCCAAGGACCAGGGCCAGTCCAATGCTCAACCGATAAACAAAGGTCCCGAGGAAAACACCCACCAAAAGCCACTCCAAGCCCCGGGAACCGGCAAACACTTCGCCAATGATCACCGAAGCCAGGCCGGCAATAATGGTCCCGATACCCATCCCCACGTCCGCGAACCCTTGATACTGTGCCACCAATGCACCGGAGAGGCTGACAAGGGCATTGGAGAGCGCCAGCCCCCACACCTCCATCCGCTCGGGATTCACACCGAGGGACCTCACCATCTGGATATTATCCCCGGTGGCCCGCAACACGTAACCGAATTTGGTGCGAAACAACCACACCAAAAGGACGAACACCACCCCTGGAAACAACACGAACACAACCCAAGCGCTGGCGTCCGGCGAGAGGCCCAAGGGCTCGAATACCCCCAAAATCCCCTGCCCGCTCAGCAGCGGGATGTTCGGCCGGCCCATAATCCTCAAATTGATCGAGTATAAGGCGATCATGGTGAGAATCCCACTAAGCAGCCCAGTGATCCCCGCCTTGGTGTGTAAGAGACCGGTCACAGCCCCGGCGGCAAACCCCCCCGCCAGGGCCAAAGCAATCCCGAGCCACACAGACCCACCGCTGATCACCACGGCCGCGTACGTCGCTGCCCCGAGGGCGAAAGTGCCGTCCACGGTGAGATCGGCAAAATTTAAAACCCTAAAGGTTAGAAAGACCCCCATGGCCATGATGCCAAACAGCAATCCTTCTCTTGCCGCGGTGAGTAGAATGTCCAACAACGTTATTCGCCCCTATTGGATCTTCTTGGCGTCTTGAAGTAGCGAATCGGGAATCGTAATGCCGAGATCCTGGGCCGTCTTGAGATTGACTACAACGCCCAGATTTTTCGCCGTCTCCACGGGCAAGGTTTTCGGATCGGCGCCGGACAGAATCTTCACCGCAAGTTGCCCCGCCTGGTAGCCCAGCTTCTTATAGTCGATTCCTTTGGTGATCAGAGCACCTTGCTGCACCTGACCTTCCTCTGAACCAAAAACGGGAATCTTCTTCTCTTTGGCCGTGGCGACCACCGTGGCGATGGCAGAGACCACCGTGTTGTCCGTGGGAACGTAGATGGCATCCACCTTGCCCGTAAGTTGCGCGGTGGCCACTTTTACATCATTGAGCCCTGAAACCGGTTGAGGGATGAGGTTAAAACCGAACTGCGGCGCAACTTGCTTCGCCTGATCCAATTGCACCACAGAGTTCGGTTCCCCAGGATTGTACAGGAATCCGACATTCTTTGCATGGGGGAGAATCTGTTGAATCAGTTTTAATTGTTCACCGATTGGCACCGCATCCGACGTACCGGTGACGTTCGTTCCCGGATGATCGAGGGACTGAACCAAACCGGCTTTAACCGGGTCCGTCACGGCAGTAAAGACGATGGGAATGGTCTTCGTGGCGTTGTATACAGCCTGAGCCGAGGGCGTGGCCACCGCCAGGATCAAATCGTCCTTGTCCCGGACAAACTTGTCGGCGATTGTTTTTGCCACCGACTGATCATTCTGGGCGTTCTGTCGATCAAAAGTGACCTTTTCCCCTTCTTTATACCCCGCATCCGCCAACGCTTGAATGAATCCGTCTCGGGCGGCATTCAGCGCAGGGTGATCCATTATTTGAATGATGCCGATTTTCTTGACTTTCCCTGCGTCTGAACCGCCAGACGTAGTTCCAGCGCTGTTCTGAGCTCCACAGGCCGTCACCACCATGGTCATGGCTACGACCCCGGCCAACAACCACCCTCTATTTTTCATTCGCTCCATGTTGAGCCCCCTTTTCCCGTCGATCGGCCGCTTGGAAGGCCGCCGACTTCTTTTTGTGGAGATTTACCCCCTAATTTAGAAACTGTTACTTACGCCGATTATACACCAGTCTACCGAAAAACGGTCAACCTATTTTCTTGCACGCCCTCAAAAAGATATGTTTCTTCCCCCAGGCCCATGCGCCATGGCGCAAAAAACAGCAACAGCCACTGGCCTTAAGGCCAGTGGCTGAACCTTTCTGGCTTCCCGTCCGCACATTCATCAATTGCTCTTACAACTTCACGACATTCGCTGCCTGAGGGCCCCGCGGACCTTCCACGATGTCGTACTCGACGTCTTGGCCCTCTTCGAGGGTACGAAACCCTTCTTCCTGAATCGCGCTATAATGCACAAACACGTCTTTCCCGCCGTCATCCGGCGTAATGAAACCATAACCCTTCTCCGCATTGAACCACTTGACTTTGCCTTTCACGAAGCTGCCTCCTTGCGCCTTTATGCCCTCATCATAACATACAAACCAACCCCTGCACAGAGGAATTGGCAGACGGTCAAAAATTTTTCTATGCGTCATTCAACGGATGCGCAAAATCCGGAATATGATCTCCCCGGCCGGTGTCTGAATGCCTACCTCTTCCCCTGCCCGGCGCCCGAGTAAACCAGCCCCGATGGGCGACTCATTCGATATCCGAAATTTACCCGGATCTGCTTCGGCAGTTCCCACAATGGTGTAAGTCTCTTCAGGACCATCCGGCAGTTCGCGAATGGTCACCGTGGAACCTATGGATACCACTCCTTCCACCTTGTCCTCCGCCCGGATGATCTTCGCCCGGCGAATCTGGTCTTCCAGTTGGAGAATCCTCGATTCGACAAAGGCCTGCTCCTCTTTTGCCGCATCATACTCGCTGTTTTCAGACAGGTCACCGTAACTTCGCGCGATCTTGAGCCTTTCTTTCACTTCCGCCCGTTTCTCGGTCTTTAGCCATTCCAGCTCTTCCTTGAGCTTGCGTAATCCCTCTTCGGTCATATACGCCGCTTGTTCCTGCTCCACCGTACTCCAACCTCCTGATTTCCCGCTCGAGACACCTCGAAGCCTTTCCCTTTATTGTTTCACAACTCCGGGAAAATGCCAAACCGGCCACAGGTTCATTCGGGAAGGTCCGGCTCAATCAGCGGGATCATAGCCAGTCGCTAGCCCGGTTACACTATGTGGCGTACTCAAGAGCCCGGAGGGGACCCGTCATGTTGTTTCGCAACACATCACGTCGCCCGCTGGGATCTTTATATCTGACGGCAGTCGCTTTTATGGCCGTCGCGCCGACATTTCTAAGCCACCATCCGCTCGCCCGAATGGTCGATCCCAACGATCGCCAATCCTGGAACATTTCCGCGAACGGTTCGATCCCTGGACAGAACGCGCCCATCCGTACCGTCCAACACAGTGGCCAGTGCATCGCCCTGACCTTCGACGATGGTCCTCACCCCATCTACACCCCGCAGCTCCTGTACATCCTTCGCAAGCACCGGGTTCGGGCCACGTTTTTTCTCACAGGCATTCATTGCGAAAAACACCCTTCCATCGTTAAACGAATTGCGGCGGAGGGTCATGAATTGGGGAATCACGGATATCTTCACGCCCGTCTGGACAAAATGTCCCCAGATTCCGTCGCCGCCGATATCCGACGGGCCGATCAGGTGATTGCGCGCATCACCGGAATATGGCCCCATTATTTTCGCCCGGCGGGAGGCGTATTGACCCCCACCGTGCTGCAGGCGGCCGCCCAGACCGGCCATCCCATCGCCATGTGGTCTGTGGACCCGAGGGACTGGGTCGTCGGCCGGGATGCCACGGCTATCACAGCGGTGGTCAAAGACACAGTGGGCCCTGGAAGGATTGTGCTTTTTCACGACGGTGGCGGCAATCAGCCCCGAATGTTGGAAGCATTAGATAGTCTACTGGATTTTCTCAAGAAACAAGGCTATCAATTCGTGACTTTAAGCGAAGAATGATCCATCGCGGAACTCCAACCTTTTCTAAACTCTGTTGCTTTAACGCGGAAAAACGTGTTATACTCCTTTCAGACCCCCTTTGAAGATTCTGTGGCCTAGGTCCCCAAAAGGGGACTATTTTTTTTGGAGAAGGTTCGGATTTCCCCAGTTCTTTCTCCCTGCTCCCCGGTAGAAACCTGGTATACTAGTAATTGAAAAAGAAGTGTGCCGAAACGGACGTATTTTCGGCACAGGCGGTCGGGAACGGGGGGCGATGAAGATGAGTGACAGGAAGGAACAAGGGGATAACCCGGCCCTGTATTGCCACGCTTTACTGGAACACGCTTCGGATGGCTTGGTGGTGGCGGATGAGGAGCGCCGGATCGTTTTTATGAACCGGGCAGCCAGGGAACTCGTCGGGCTTGCCGAAACCGAACAATTCCCAGACACATGTGCCGAACTTTTACAATGCCGCAACGAAAAGGATGAGAATCTCGCCCTGGCGCCACTGTGCTTCGGTCATTGCGTATTAAATACCAAGGCGCCGCTGAGCTACGTGGAGATGAACATCCATTCCCGACAGGGTGATGTGATCCCCGTCGCTGTCTCCTACTCGTATATTCCAGCCGGCAACCGCCGCTACTTCCTCATGAGCCTTCGAGACCTCAGGGAACGCCGACACTTAGAAGAAGAGCGGCGAAAACGCGACGAAATGTACTTTACGCTCCAGGAACGAGAGCGCCTGGCCAGGGACCTTCACGACGGTGTCGTGCAGGATATCGCCTACTCTCATATGCAGCTCAAACTGGTCCAGTCGCTGCTCGCCCAGGGTCGGGTCGCAGAAGCCCAGGATAAACTCCGGGATGTCACCGAAGTGGTCCACGACAGTTTTGTGGAATTGCGGCACGTGCTTTATGACCTCACCATTCACGCGGGAAAGGATCTGAAACATTTTTTGTCCAAATGGCTGGCCGAATTCCAGCAGCGGTCCGGGATCCCCGTCGAAGTTGCGATGCTCGAATTTCCGGACACCTGCGACCCTTATATTGGCGATCAGGTGACCAAAATCGTACAGGAAGCCCTGGCAAATGTCCGCAAGCACAGCGGGGCCACGAAAGTGTGGATGACCCTCGGTGCCTGTCCGGTGGGGCCCTACCGTCAGCAATTTAGCGTCATCATCGAAGATAACGGGTGCGGAATCCCCGAGGACGTCCTTCATCGTTTCAATCAGGGATGGGCGGATCATGAGAATGCCGGTCGTCACTTTGGCCTGAAGGCCATGCGGGAGCGAGCCCAATCCCTGGGTGGAATCTTGACCATTTCCCGCCGGAACCCGACGGGGACCCGGGTTGAGCTGCATTGGTTCCAGGACATATCCCATGAAGACGCTGTCAAGCAAGCCGGTTAATCGGGGCCGCTGTGGCGCCGATGCCGGCCCGGGGATCAGGATCCCGTCCCGAGACGCCAGAGGAAGAGGGGAACGAAAGATGCCGGTGAGTGTGCTCCTTGTCGACGATCACGCTCTGTTTCGCCGGGGGGTGAGAACAATCCTCGAAACTGCCGAAGATCTTTCGGTGGTCGGAGAAGCTTCAAACGGAAAACAAGCGGTGGAACTTTATGCCGAACTGCATCCCGACCTCGTCCTGATGGACATTCGTATGCCGGTGATGGGCGGACTGGAGGCCGTGCGGAGGCTGCGAGCCATGGACCCCCAGGTGCGCATCTTGATCCTCACCGTTTCCGAGGAGGACGACGATCTTTTTGAAGCCATCCGAGCGGGAGCCAACGGATACCTGTTGAAAAACGTCGATCCCGACGAATTGATCTCCAGCATCCAGAAAGTCGCGGCGGGGGAAGCGGTGATCCCGGGTCTGCTCGCCGCCCGGATCATGGCAGAACTCCACAAGGAAGCTACCCCTGAGGAAGTCCTTGACCCCTTGACAGGCCGGGAACTCCAAGTCCTGGGATATTTGAGCACCGGGGCCTCCAACCGGGAGATTGCTAAACAGTTGTTCATCAGTGAACACACCGTGCGCAATCATATCCAGAACATCCTCAGCAAACTCCATCTGACGAATCGCGTCCAGGCTGCCGCTTACGCCATTCGCCAGGGCATCCGCCCACCGGACACTCCCCCCTCAGACGAGTAGCGGGGGCAGACTCAAAACGTCCGCCCCCGCGCCCTCGTGGGATTAGCGAACCACCAACACCGAATGTTTGGCCCGATTTAACACACCGTGGCTCACACTGCCAAGAAGAACCCGGTCAATAGCACCCCGGCCGTGGGTCCCCACCACAATGAGATCGACGTTCTCCTCGTCCGCAACATCACAAATCGCCGTTGCCGGATGTCCGACCAGATGCTTGAAGCGCACCCGATCCTTGTAGTCTTTAAAAGTGTTCATCACGGTCTCTTCAATCTGCTTCGCCCAGGACTCTTCGTACTGGGACAAATTGGCCAAGAGGTCCGGAGTGGCTTCATAGTAGTAGGGCACTGTCTGGGACACGTAGAGGACCGTCACCTCTGCCTCCGTCCACTTCGACAAGATATCCGCCACCATCTGTTCCGCTTTCTTAGACGCCTCAGAACCGTCCGTGGCAAACAAAACCTTTTTCATCTCTGACACCTCGCTCGACAGATGATAGAAGTGTTCCTGATCCCGGCTGGCTGGCTCAGGATCGTGAGACACCCTTTTCATGGCCGCCCGACACACCGGCCCGTCCAAACGGCCGGCTAGCTCCTCGGCGTGCAGGAGGCGCGCCAACCGCCTCTTGACCCCGGCTCCTTCCTTCCCCTGAAGGGCCATTTCTTGGTCAACGAGAAATTCAGCCACCTGAAGGATTCGAGAAGGCAGACTCAGCATCTCGCCGGCGAGGCCTCCAGGGTACCCGGTGCCATCGATCCGCTCATGATGCTGGCCGGTCCATATCGCCGGACCCTCCAGGCCGGGTATTTGCTGCAAAAAAGCCTGGGTGTAATAGGAGTGAAGCCGCTCGCGCTCCTCCTGCACATCGCCGCCAAACGTCCCTCCTGGGTTCCCCACCAGCCATCCCACATCGTGGTAATAAGCAGCAATATTGAGGGAATAGAGGTCCCGCTCCGACAGCCCCATCTCTTCCCCCAAGCTCATCGCCCAACCTGCCACCCGCTCCGCGTGATTCGGAGTCCCCCGCAAGACGCCGGCCAACCGTCCAAACATTCTCGCCAGCTTGACCGCATCTTCTGACGACATCGGAGCGTCCCCGGCAGGCCGTTTTGACAACAACACAAAAGGAGAATACGGACCAAACGCATCTAGGACAACTTCTGGGTGCCCAAGCAGTTCTTCAAAAACTCGGACCACATCCGGATCGAAAACCTCACCAGCCCGCTGCCCGATTGCGCGAACCCGGGCCAGTCGCTCGGCCAAAGGGACATCCATCGGCGCCCGGTCCATTACCTGGGCCGCCTCGCGTGCCACCCGCACAATCCTCGCTCCCAATGAAATCTCACGACCGCGGAGCCCAAAAGGCACACCCGAACCGTCCCAGTTTTCCCAACTTTGCCCAACAAACACTTCTGTCCACGGGTCCAAGTCCAGAGACCGAACCCATTGTGCGGAGGCCACCGGTACGAAGGTTGGATCCCGCCGCTTGAAATCCCCGGACGGACCGACGAGAGCGCCGACGTCATGCAACAATCCGGCAAAATATAACGTTCGTGCCTCCCGGAGGCCCAAGCCTGCCCCGAGCCCGATCTTCGCCGCGAGATACGCCACCCGCCGGGACCTTCCAACCCTTGCCCCGGACATCAAGTCAAAAATGGAGGACAGAGGGTTCAATGCATCGAACCATTTCATGTGCAACCATTCCCGTTCCCCTAGGAGGTCCACTGCAAATTATTCTTAGTAACCGTCTACAGTCTACCCCATCGGCCACCACCGAGAAAGGTTGACACCGACCAGTTTGCCCTGGTGAACCTGAGCTAACGGATGTAGTCCAAATGAACTATTTCCCCCTCCCTCTTGACGCCGCCATCGCCATTCATTACACTGAGATTCGAACTTGTCCTTATCGTATCAAAGAAATGCAGAGATTACTACAACCTCTTATCGAGAGCAGGCGGAGGGACTGGCCCGATGAAGCCCGGCAACCAACACCGCGCTTGACCATAGCGGGGTGTCAGGTGCTAAATCCTGCGAAGCCCATGGCGCTTCGGGAGATGAGAGGGCCGGTTCAGGGGCCCTTTCGCGACGCGAAAGGGATTTTTTGTGCTAGGAGATTGATCGATGATTGAACTTGACGGAGTATCCAAAGATTTTACGATCGGCGGCCGTGCCGTGCGCGTCCTGGACGGCATCGACTTAAACATTCCAAAGGGCACGATCTACGGGATCATCGGTCACAGCGGGGCGGGGAAAAGCACGTTGGTAAGGTGCATCAACCTCCTGGAACGCCCTACTTCCGGCCGGGTCACGGTAAACGGCAAGGATTTGACAAATCTGGACCCCCGGAAGTTGCAAACCGAGAGACAAAAGATAGGCATGGTGTTTCAACATTTTAATTTGCTGTCCTCTCGCACGGCGGCGGAAAACATCGAGTTCCCGCTAGAGCTGGCGGGCTGGCCAAAAGAACGTCGCCGCCGCCGGGTGGAAGAGCTTCTCCGGCTGGTGGGGTTGTGGGAGCTCCGGGATCAATACCCATCCAAACTGAGCGGCGGCCAGAAACAACGAGTGGGGATCGCCCGGGCCCTTGCCCCTCAGCCGGAAGTGCTCCTGTGCGATGAGGCCACTTCTGCCCTGGATCCCCAAACCACCGATTCGATCCTGGAACTGCTCGCCAGCATCAACCGGTCCCTGGGCCTCACAATGGTGGTCATCACCCACGAGATGCACGTCGTCACCGCGATTTGCGACCGCGTGGCCGTGCTGCACCAAGGGCGCATTGTGGAGGAAGGACGTGTGGTGGACGTGTTTCTCCGGCCGAAACATCCAGTCACCACCGAATTCGTCCGGCAAATGGGCGGTGCCGATACCGATGACCTCCCCGGGGTGCCGCAAGACGAACAGTTGTTGCGGTGTCTCTTTGTGGGAGATTCTGCTTTGCGGCCCGTTTTTTCTGAGGTGACGGAAGAAACCGGGGTACATGTGCGAATTCTTCAGGGATCTGTGGACCGGATGAAAACCATTCCCTACGGTCGGTTCATCGTGGCCCTTGTGGGGCCCGAGGAGGCGAAGCAGAGAGCCATACGAATCCTCCAGGATCGGGGGGCATGGGTGAAGGAGGTGAATTCAGGTGGATCCGGGGCTATGGGGTGAAATCGGACAAGCATCCCTCGATACGGTCTACATGATTGGACTGTCGGTATTGTTCTCGGTCCTGCTGGGTGGGCCCGTGGGGATTTTTCTCGTCGTCGCGGGACCTGGACACCTCAAACCGATGCCCGGTTTGTACCGGATCGTAGGGGCGGTGGTGAATATCGTTCGTTCGATACCATTCATCATCCT
This sequence comes from Kyrpidia sp., assembly GCF_023512215.1. NCBI lineage: Bacteria > Bacillati > Bacillota > Bacilli > Caryophanales > Alicyclobacillaceae > Kyrpidia > Kyrpidia sp. The sequence goes on from NZ_JAILZZ010000020.1 coordinate 11,158, forward strand.
GCTCATCCTTATGATCCCGTTCACCCGGCTGCTGGTGGGCACATCCATCGGCGTCACCGCCGCCATCCCGCCCCTGGTGGCCTCGGCGGCCCCATTTTTCGCCCGGCTCGTGGAGACTTCCCTGCGGGAAGTCGACCGGGGAGTCATCGAGGCGGCCCAGGCTATGGGAGCCCGCACCGGCCAGATCATCTGGAAGGTCCTCCTTCCCGAAGCCCGGCCAGGGCTCTTGGCGGGCATCACCATTACCGCCGTGAACCTCATCGGCTACTCGGCTATGGCCGGCGCCATCGGCGGCGGAGGGCTCGGGGACCTGGCGGTCCGATACGGATATCAGCGGTTCGACACCGGTGTCATGCTGCTGACCACCGCCCTCCTCGTCGTTTTTGTCCAGTTTCTGCAATGGGGCGGAGATCGCCTGGTCCTTCGTTTCACCCGCCGTTAGATCATAAGGTCTGTATCCAAACAAAGGGGGTCTTTCACCGTGAAAAAGTTGAAAAGAGCTTTGCCGTTTCTGACCGTCGCCTTGGCCCTAGCCTTAACCGCGTGCGGATCTTCCGGAACATCGGGTTCACCCAGCGACACCGGCCAACAGGGGGGCGGGGAAAAAGTTATCAAAGTTGGAGCGACGGCCGTCCCCCACGCCGAGATTTTGGAACATGTCAAGCCAACATTGGCCAAGGAAGGGATTAAGCTAGAAGTCGTGACCTTTTCAGATTACGCCCAGCTCAACCCGCAATTGGTGGACAAACAGCTAGACGCCAATTATTTTCAACACATTCCTTATCTCGACAATTTCAACCAGCAAAAAGGAACGGACTTGCAGTGGATCGCCAAAGTCCACATTGAACCCATGGGGATTTATTCCAAGAAAATCAAATCTGTGGACGACTTGAAAAGCCAGGGGGGGACGGTGGCCATTCCCAACGACGCCACAAACGGCGGCCGGGCCTTGGCATTATTGGCTAAGGCGGGAGTCATTCAACTGAAACCAGGAGCCGGGGTCACGGCCACCGTTCGAGACATTGTACAAAAGCCGGGCAATTTAACCATCCGGGAGTTGGATGCGGCCATGCTCCCCCGGGCTTTGGACGACGTCACGGCAGCGGTCATCAACACCAACTACGCCCTACAGGCCAACCTCAATCCCACCAAAGACGCCATCTTTTTGGAGAGCGCCGATTCGCCGTACGCGAACGTCCTCGTGGTCCGCAAAGGGGATGAAAAGAGACCGGAGTTGGTCAAGCTGGCCCAAGCCCTCACTTCAGACGACGTAAAACAGTTTATCGAACAAAAGTATCATGGGGCTGTGGTCCCAGCCCCCGCCTTGGCTCCTGCGTTACAGTAGGCGGTTAACGATTCCTTTACGCCTTTGTATGGCTGTTCAAAACTCCTCTTGATCTTGGGCGGACGGTAGAGAGCAAACAGGCCGCCTGGGACCCGCGCCCCGAAAGGGGATCGCGTCCCAGGCGGCCGCCGCCCGACCTTCACCGTGGATCGTCGTAACAAATCAGAATCACTTCTTTCCCCAGCTCTGAGGAAAGCTTGGCCTCAAAAGTTTGCAACTCCTCCAACACATGAGGCGGAAGCTGCGAGAATCGATAATCCCGGCGATCGACCGATTGTTCTGTGCGCGGCTTCACGGCTATCCCCCTCCATAAAACGCGGTCACACACCTAGCTTAACCCGCACATTGACGAGCTAATCCAGGGAGTCAACAGATGCCCGGTTTGCATAGGCTACAGTGCCGACATGAAACGCAGGAAAGGAGTGGCCCCACCATGGAACCCTTGCCTCAACACCCCCACGTGGAACATGTCGTCTTTACCCGGGTACTGGACCATCTGACGGCGAGCGAATATGCTCTCGCCGTGCTCTGCTCCGTCAGTCGACAGATGAAACTTTTCGCCGTGACGAAGGACCTGCCGGGTTTCGATGAGTTTTATCGGGAGATTTATGAGAGTTCCTATCACCGGATCACGGCGAAAGGAAGCGTCCGCCGCATCTTAGCCGGAGATCACCACGCCACCGTCGTCGCCATTGCCGTTCACAGCATGCACAAAGCGGCAGAACACGACCGCCTGGCCGGGGAAGCCGTCCAGCGCATGGCTGCAGCGGAAGCGAAAGAAGACGCCCGGCGGTGGATCACTTCTGTTCGCGCTTGGCACGAGCGAACCGCGACCGAGTTGCAGGTGGCCGTGACCCGAACCCGGGAATCGGTGGGTGAAGCGTTCTGGACATCCGCCCTTCAGCTCGATGATTGATGTTCAAACAGGACCCGAAGAACCAATTCCGCTGTGGCCACATTGGTGACTAAGGGCACATTGTAACATCGCACACCCGGAGCAGAGCGGTGATGTCCGGTTCATGAGTCTGTGCCGTTAAGGGGCTATCAGTGCCACCCGTAGCACGACATTTCCCCCTTTTCCTCGTCGCGTCCCACCCGGGAAACCGTCGACGGAGAGAGGTCTCTGTGCGAACCAGTGTATCATAACCGAGGGAATTGTCGTACGTGAAAAACGCCATGGGATCCCCACGGCGTTTCCTGTGTCAACGACGATCGAGGCGGAGAAACCCCGCTTCAGCCCGGTACCTTCATCCACCCGTCGTTTGTTGTAAGTCTTCCAACATATCCTGCAGTTCCATCCGACGAATCAGAATCCTGACCCGCTCGGCCCGATCCGCCCACATCCACTGATCGAGCAGAGACTCCTTCTCTCGTTCCAATTCCTTGATGCGGTCCTGTTCCACGCGGATTCACCTCCTGGCATCCAATATGCCCCGCAACCCAGAGGTTCATCCTTAGGAAACCCGCGCTTTTGTGAAAAAAGGCACGATCTAGACAATGACCGGGGACCGGCCCACCCAAAAGAACTGAGCCTTCACTCCAGTCTCAGGTTCGGGGCCCATTCCGGGAGTCCCGTGTTTTACCGGGTGTAAAAACCGACCGGCCCATCCAGAGCCCTCCCGCAACCAAAACCAGCCAAGCCACTCCACCGAGGAGAGCCCTTGACCATACAACGCCCTCCGGTCTCCAAAAAGCTCCTCCAAAAAAAGACTCGACGGCAATCATAGGAAAAGTCCCGAGCAATGTCCCCACAAGAAACGACCGATACATCATTCCAGAGATTCCCGCCAGCCCATCGATGGCCGATGACGGGATGACCGGAACCAACCGGGTGAGCGCCACCAAAATCCATCCTTTGGAGGCCGCTGCCCGGTCCAGGCGCTCGGCGAGGGGATTATCCCTCCACCTGCGCCGGACCCACCCGCGCAAAATCCCGCGGCTGAGCCAGAACAACAGCGACGCTCCTGCGGCGATACCTAGCCAATTGATCAAAAAACCCGGAAGCGCGCCAAACAAAGCAACATTCGCCCCGGCCAGGACCACGAAGGGGACGTACGGAAAAACAGCGTGGGCGACGACCAATGCGGCCGCCGCCCCCCAGGCCATATAACCAAAACCCCTCAGGTGAGTGAACCAGTCCCCGGGGTTGGGCGAAGGGTGGCCGCCGAGCCCTCGATGCACCCATCCTGCAGCGAGGATCAGCACCGCCACGAGGATCAGCCCTTGCACCCACCGACGACTTTCTCGCACCACCCCGGGTCCTCCTTTCGCCATTCCTCCCCGATCTACAATTGAGGTTTTGTGAAGTTTTGGGTCGGCGCTGTTAGTGGTCCGACATACCCGTCAATTCGTACCCGGCCTCTTCGATGGCTTCGCGGAATTGAGGTTCTCCCACCTTGGATCCGTCGAACTTCACCAATGCCTTACCCTTATCAAGATCCACATCCACCTCGTGAACTCCGGCCAAGGCAGACAAGGCCGACTTCACGGCGTGTACACAATGACTACAGGACATACCTTTTATATGCAGGACTTTTGTCTCCAACTTGCTTCCGACCTCCACCCAAAAATTTATTTCGTAAAGAACTCAACGGCTTCCATCAGTTCCGTGATGGCTTCCTCCCCGCCGTTCGACTGAATGGCCCGGGTTACACACCCACGGGTGTGCGCTTCAAGCACCGTCAGTGCGACTTTGTTGGCAGCCGCTCGAATGGCCGCCAACTGGGTGAGAATATCTACGCAGTACCGATCGTCTTCAATCATTTTCTGAACCCCGCGCACCTGTCCTTCAATTCGGCGGAGACGCTGGATCAGCTCGTCCTTGACATCGGCGTACCCGTGCAACCGGTTCACCACCTTCGGCGCTATCTTACCATACCCGAGTATCGTAAATCAAACGCCTCGAAGCAAAGCGACGGCCCGTTCGGGATCCAGCCCGTTGATCCCCGCCCCGGTTCCAATGACAAATCCCGAGGAAGTGAAAATCCGCGCAAACACCAAGAAGCGAAGGTGATAATCCTCGTCCCGGTCGTGACACAAAATAATGTTGTATGCCCGTCCATCAATAGCCTTCTCCAGTGCCCCCACCGCCTGGTGCAATACCGCCGCCATACCCGTAAGGACATCGTCAGGTATCGATTCGAAAGCCCCCACGTGGCGCCGGGGAGTCACCCACATTTCAAAAGGGTGCATCGAGGCGTAAGGGGCAAAGGCCATCGCCCATTCATTCTCGGCCACCAGGCGTTCGGGAACCATCCCGTCGATCTCGCGACAGATCGGACAACAACCCGCCCGATGCAGCCTTTGAAACCCCTCCCGCTCCCGCTCGATGGCCGGAGGGACAAAGGGCAGAGCGTATAATTGACTGTGGGGATGCGGTTGTGTACCCCCCGATTGTCTTCCCCAGTTGCGAAACATGGATACGTATACGACCCCGGGGTGGTCGTATAAATGTTTCATCCGCTCACGGATGACCCACAGCAGCACGGCAATGGCCTCTGCAGAATGTTGGCCGAGCATCCGGTCGTGCACCCGGCTCTCCACCACCAATTCCTGGGCCATCCCTTCCGGCACTACCGGGTATAGATTATCCCACACACTGATGGCGTCATCCCCCACAGGATAAACCTGTTTAATCGATTCAGAGGGATGACAGAAAGGACAATGCCCATCGATGTAGCCATTGGGTTTCCGTCGGTGATCGATGTATAGAATTGGATCCCCCGTGATGGCATGGAACCGGACGTGGTTCATGTCGACCCTCTCCCTCTTTCGCCGAGGTGATCCCTTATAAAAAGGACCGCCAGCAAGCGGTCCCTTTTACGTGCCTCCCCGATTCTGTCTCGCTTGTATCCGAATCGGCGCCGTTCTCGCCCTAGACGCCCAACATGGCGGAAAACTCCATGGATCGACCGCTGGCCAGGATCACTTCGCGAAGCGCCTCAATGACGGAGCCGATGTCGGCTTTCCCCCGCAAGCCGTGGGGATTCCCGACCTCCACTTCCCGCAGGTCGGGGTTGTTTCTCAAATTCACACCGACTAAACGCGCCACTAAGCGGATCGACCCAAAAGGCAATTCGAATCGCCTCTCATTGAGCCGGATCCACGGAACATGTCCGTCCCCCAGCCGGATCGACACCCGAACACACCTCGGGTCCTTGACCCTTTCCTGCAACACCCACCCACTCTCCTTTCGCTTACGGGGTTAGCTGACGGGTTCGGGTCGAGAGCCACCCTACCGGCCTTGGCCGGATTCACCCCAAAGTCCTGGGTCCCCCGCTTCCGTTGTCCGGAACTCAGCGCATCATGACCCCCCCGGGGCACATCATTATTGTATGCCAATCCCGCACAAACAGCAACGCCGGTTTCTGTTGAAAATTCCGCCGACACCACGGCGTGACGCGCTCATCGGCGCCCTTCAAATAAATTCTGCAGCTCTGCACAATATATGCTCAGTCAACCGCCATCCTTGCACTCACGATATCCAACCGGAGGGAGAGGAATGACCCACCGCAAACCGTGGCTTTGGTTGCTCGCAGGACTCGTACTTGGGCTCAGTTTACAGGGGGTGCGGACCGCCATCCGGCACCGCGGCCGCACTTCTCCCGTCCCCTTTGGGCCATCGGTTTATCATACGTTGTTTGGACCCGCTGATCATCCCACCCCACCGTCACGAAAATCACGTTCGCAAAAGTGAATCCCGGCGCTCCTCCAAAAATATCCACCATCGACACCATTTGGCCCCATCAATACGTGAAGGGAAAATACTGCACCCCTCCGGTCACGTAAATCACACTCCCGGTAACCATGTCCGAATCTGGATGACACAAAAACTCAACCACCCGGGCCACGTCTTCTCCAGTGGCGGGTCGACCGGCGGGTGTAGAACCTACCGTGGACAAACCCGCCTGGTTTCTGGCGTCGACGATCGCCCCTTCTTTAAATGGATCTCGGATATCTCCGGGACACACCATGTTGACCGTGATCCCGTAGGGGGCTTCTTCCGCGGCCAAAGTCCGGGTAAACGAAAGCAACCCCGCCTTGGCGCCAGCGTACGCCCCCCGCCCTTCCCAAGGCATCCCGCCCTCGATCTGGGGATACCCAAAGGTAATGACCCGCCCAAAATGATTTCCCCGCATGTGGGGAATCAGCCAACGGGCGTGCCAGTACGCGCTATGTAAGTTGCCGGCGACGAGCTCCTCCCACTCCCCGGCTGCGGTGTCCGCCAGAGGCGTCCGTTTGACCCGAAACGGTCCAACCGCGTGAATCCAGCAGTCAAAATCGTGTTCCCGGCTCAACCACCGATCCACTTGTTGCCTGGACCCTGCGTCACATTGAACCGCCCGCACACCACCAAGACTCCGCGTCTTTTTGAGACCTCCGTCGGACTGCTCTCCCACCTCGGCGCGATCCCGCCGGTAGGTCACCACCACGTCATGGCCGCGCCGGGCCAATCGCTCAGCCACGGCTCGACCCAGACCGGCGATCCCCCCGGTCACCAAGACTTTCAAGCCCGCTCCCTCCGATCGCGTCTCATCCCTTAGAATTTCTTAATTGGAATCTTGCTCACCATGAGCGCAGACAAGAGAATCTCAGCCGCCGCAAACCCGAGAAGGTGTACATCCCTCGAGACGAAACTGAGCAACCCGAGCACACCGCCGGCAAACGTAATGGGCACCCCGAGAAAGCCCCCGCTGAACCGTTGCACATTGTACCGAGCCAACCGCAGTGCGCCGCAGAGCACATAAACCATGGACAACGCCCCACCCACTAGCGGCAGATGTTCCATGTACACCTGGGTATACACCAAGAGCGCCGGGGCCACCCCGAAAGACACCAGGTCGCTCAGACTATCCAGCTCCCGGCCAAAATCGCTTGCAATCCCCAACCGCCGGGCCGTGGAGCCGTCCAGGCGGTCAAACAGCACCGCCACCATCAACGCCACGGCAGCCCAGTGAAACAAATGCATGGACGACAACAGTACCGACAACAGCCCGAGGGACAGATTGGCGGCCGTGATCGTGTTCGCGGCATATTTCAGCCAACGTCGGGTCGGATTCGGCGGTACCCGCCGGATCCGCAGCTCCGTTCGTACGGGATTTCGTCGCACCCTCAGGCCCCCCCAGGCATACTCACGGCGCAGGGGGCGGATTCCAACCTGCTCCGACCCCTCCGCGCCCTCATTGTACTGTATCCCGGGGAAGGGCGTCCATGAGCGTTTTGACCTGCATGATCCCCAAAGCTCCCCTGTCATAGCCCGTACAGAGGGCCAAATTTCTCACGCCAGTACCGGAGGAGGGGCTCGGCGGCCGGCCGGTCGGTGCCCGTCGCCCTCTTTAACACCTCGTGAGGTTGCAGCTCCCTCCCGGGCCGGTGAACTTTTTCCCTCAACCACTCCCGCACGGCCGCCACATCCCCTTCGGCCAGCCGCCGGTCGAAGCCGCCCAGGTCCCGATCCATGGCCTCCCAGAATTGCGCCGCATACACGTTTCGCAATGTGTAAGTCGGAAAATAACCAAAGCTCCCTGACGCCCAGTGCACGTCCTGCAAAACACCGTCGGCGTCCCGGTTCGGTTCGAACCCCAAAAGCGCCCGGGTCTTTTCCCTCCAGGCCTCCGGCAGATCGGCCACCTTCAAATCCCCGGAGATCAGAGCCCGTTCCAATTCATAGCGTAAGAGAATATGAAGGTTGTAGGTGACCTCATCCGCCTCGGTACGAATGGGAGAGGGACGGACATCGTTGATTCCCGCATAGAACGTCTCAATATCCAAATCATTCCACGCCGGACCCAGCCTCTTTGTCAGTTCGCCATAATAGTGCTCCCAGAAGGCCCGGCTGCGGCCCACGACATTCTCCCAAAACCTCGACTGGGACTCATGGACCCCGAGGGATGCTCCGGCGTAAAGGGGGGTTCCCGCTAGGTCCGGATCGATCCCCTGCTCGTAAAGCGCGTGACCACCCTCGTGAAACGCACTGAACAACGCACTGCGAAAATCCTCGACGATATACTTCGTGGTTACCCGCACATCTCCGGCATTCAACGTGATCTGAAAGGGGTGGGCCGTTTCATCGAGGCGCCCCCGGTCAAAATCATACCCGATGGTCTTGAGCGCCCATCGACAGATTCTCTGCTGGGTCTCGACCGGTACCGGACGAGCGAAAACCCCGGGATCGGGCCTTCGCCCAGACTCGGCGATCTCCCCCACCAGGGCGACGGTGGCTTCTCTCAGCGTCGCGAACAGCGGGTCGATCTCGGCTGTGCGCACCCCCGGTTCGTAGAGGTCGAGGAGGGGATCGTAGGGGTCCTTCTCGTAGCCCCAGTATCCGGCGAACTCCCGGGTCATCGCAACGATTTCCTCGAGATACGGTTGAAGGAGGGCAAAATCATTCCGATTCCTGGCATCTTCCCAAGCGGACTCCGCCTTCGCCGTCAGCACGACAAAAGCTCGGTATCGCTCCCGGGGAATGCGCCGGTTGCGGTCGTATTCCCGGCGACACTCCCGAACGAGGGCGGCGGTTCTCCCGTCTAGCCCATAGGCCCTCGCCTCCAACGCTTCGAGAAACTCTCCCATTCGCGACGAGGTCATCAGGCCGAACACCTCGTCCGACAAGGTCCCGATGGCCTCCGCCCGGGCTTCCACCCCCTTTTTCGGCGCCCCGGTCCGCAGATCCCAAGCCATGAGGGACAGCGCCTCCTGAAAATGTTGGATGCGACGGACATAGTCTTCAAACGGCGACTGGATCTTTGTCAATACAATCCCTCCTTGGTCGGAGCCCGGCCACCTTGGTTCGGAGAAATTATGTGGTCTCACCCTCTGGTGATTTTGGTGCGGAACGTGCATACTGAAAGATAGATGGTACCCGTCGCCTTGACACCTGGCCACTAAAAGCGGATAATACCCTTACGGGTACACCGCATCAATGCGGAGTGCATACGGAGGTGCGTAACTGTGATGATTCCGGAAAAAGATCGGCAAAAGATTCGGGAGCGGTTCTCCGCGATGACCGAACCTGTCGTTCTGCGCTTCTTTGAGTCGTCCATTGACTGCCCGACCTGCCCGCAGATCAAAGATCTGTTGCAGGAAGTCGCCGACCTGTCCGACAAGCTCACCCTGGAAGTGTTCAACCTGTACACCGACGAAGACAAGGCGAAGGAGATCGGGGTCGACAAAGCGCCCACTCTGGCCATCCTCGGCGGATCCGGACAGGATTACGGGATTCGCTTCTACGGCGCTCCGGCAGGCTACGAGTTCGCCGCCTTCCTCGAAGCGATCCTCATGATCTCCCGGGGCGACTCGGGCCTGAAAGCAGAGACCAAAACCAAACTGGCCACCATCGACCAAGACGTGACCTTGAACGTCTTCGTCACCCCGACCTGTCCGTACTGCCCGAGCGCCGTACACCTGGCCCATCAGTTTGCCTTCGAGAACGCCCATATCCGCGGTCACATGATCGAGGCTACGGAGTTCCCCGACTGGGCAAACCGCTTCGACGTATACGGCGTGCCAAAGACGGTCATCAACGACCTGGACTCCATCGAAGGCGCTGTCCCGGAAGCCGTCCTCCTGGATCAAGTCCTGGCCGTGGCGACCAAAGCCTAAAATCAGCCGGGGGCCGGCCCTGCAATGTTGTTGGGTCCCCGGGACGGGCGAGTCGCCCGTCCCGGGGATTTTTGGTGGTGCCAGGCGCCATTCAGGCTCCCCGAATCGCCGCCAGAATCAGCAGAATCCAGCCCGCCAAAAAGGCGAGTCCCCCAAAGGGAGTGATGAAACCCAAGGAGGAAACACCACTCAAGGTCAGGGCGTACAGGCTTCCGGAAAACAACACGATCCCCACCACAAACAAGATTCCCGCTCCCGCGACAAGACCTGTCGCATACAGCCGTTCGGACAGAATCGCCACCAGGATCAGGGCCAGTGAGTGAAGAAACTGATAATGGACCCCCGTCTGGTAAATCGATAACATGGCGTCAGAAATCTTCCCGCGAAGCCCGTGGGCGCCGAACGCTCCCAGCGCCACCGAGAGGAAAGCTCCAATACTCCCGAGGATGACAAAAACCCGCAGCATACTCCTCTCCCCCCACTCCCGTTACTGCAACCCTCCCGGTGCCGGACCGGTTTGCGCTCCTTCCCATTGTAGTGGAGGCCGTGCGGGGAAACAAGGCGCCCCCTCCACCGTTCGGGCCCCAAACAATCCAGCCTGGCGCTGGGGGGACACCCAGCCCCAGGATACGCCCGCCGCCCAAGCCACAAAGGGGTCGAGGGCCGTGAGGTCCGATTTGCCCACATCGGCCACCGCCGTCTTCCCCAGGGATTGCACCACACTCTCCATCTCGTGCATACAGGCGTGCAAAAACCGGACGACATTGTGAGCCCCTTTGTCCACATCCAGTTGATCGGTCAGCTTGCCTGTATAAATCACCAGACTGGTGGGCGGCTCAAAAGGCAGGGTTTCCACCATCTGGTCTGACACCATGGCAAAAAGGGGCGCCGTTCCCACGTAGACCGCATCCGCTCCCAGGGCCAGCGCTTTGAGCATCTGCCCGGGGGTGATGAGACCTCCAGCCGCCAGCAAACTCACTCGACCCCGGACCTTTTTTTGCACCAGGACATCCGCAGCCCGGGAAACGGCAAACAAAGTCGGCAAACCCACATCGTCCTGCAGGGTCGGCGACCCTCCGTGAGTGCCTCCTTCGGCCCCGTCGATGGTGATAAAATCCACCCCGGCTTCCAGGGCGATCTGCATCTCTTCTTCGAGATGATGGGTGGCGGCGATTTTGAGCCCCACCGGAACCCCGGTCTCAGCCCGGAGGCGCTGCACGAGGGCCACAAAATCTTCAGGCCGGTCAACTCCGGGCAGTCGGGAGTGGATGACGGCGGATTGCCCCTCGGCCAGGCCAAAGACCCGCCGGTAATCCTCCCCAATATTGTGGGCTGCCGTCCTTTGGGAGGCCGACCCCTGGGCTCCCTGTCCCAGTTGAATCTCAACGGCATCCAGGCGTCTGTACTGTTCGGGTCGGTTCATCCATCCGCCCCGGTTGAATTGGCCGATCAGCAGGTCCGCCGCTTCCCGCTCCTCTTCAAGGAGCCCCGCCTCGCCGGTGTTGGTCGCGGTGCCGATCTGGGAGGCCGCTTTGGCCAGAGCGATTTTTGCCCGCTTACTCAAGGCGCCTCCAAAGGACATCGCCGCGATCACAATGGGAATGGACAGGGTGAGGGGATACCTGGCCGCCGGACCAATCACCGTCGCCGTCTCGATTCCCACCTCTTCCGGAGTCGGGAGGCGTGTCAAATGAACCGGGTTAAAAATTAATTTTTCCCAAGGCGAAAAATGCACCGGACTGCCGAGGGGGCGGGAAGGGGCTGCACCCTGGGTGGCCCGCATGGCCGTTTCCGCCATGGATACTGGGCCCATCTTTCCTGTGACGGGAACCATTTCAAAAAGGTTCTCTGTGTACTGATCCCGCACAATTCGGGTCAGGGCCTTGTCGACCATTTCATTGACGATGGAACGCATCCAATTCTCAATGAACCGGAGCACGTTCCTCCCTCCCCTCCCCGGCAGCGACAGCCTCTGGACGAACGTGGCCTTGGAGGAGGTCGTCGATTCGCTGACAGGCAGCGAGACACATCTCTTTGATGGCCCCGAGGCGTTTAGCGGCACTATCTTCTTCCACGGCGATATCCCTGAGTACGACGTCGTCATAGTCGCTTAAGCGCTGGTGGTGGTTCCGCTCAATCATGGCAAGAGTGCCGGCAGCCGTTTCGACGCGCCGCAGTTCAGTTTTGACGTAGGCCAGGAATTGCTCTACATCTTTTTCGTTAAAACGGGTCATCGGCGGTCCCCCTTGTAGGTTTTTTACTCCGATGGTAGTCTTCGCCTTGACCAAGGGGATCATTCACCCGTTCGAGGCAGGCACCCAGCCTTTTTCCCTGGAATAGGCTGTGTTGGAACGAGATCGAAATGGCCGGAACTGAAGGGAAAGAGGGATCTGGGTGGAGATAGACATCGTCAGGCGGGGGGACACCCTGTGGGGAATCTGCCGTCGGTACGGCATCGAACCAGAGTGTCAACCGGCCTGGCCACCCACCGCGTCTTGACGTCTTCCCACCGCGATTTGGCAGTCGCCAATCCAGCATCCATCTTCGGACACGCCGACATCTGTCAATGCCACTTTGGTGATCTCGTAGACTTCTTCCACCAAGCGGGAGACCCGAAGGATAATGTCCGCCGCCGCGTGACGGGCCGGGGAGTCCGCCGGGGGCCCGTCGGGGCCGGCCACCGTCGTCAACAGGTCCTGGACATCGAGATCTGTGAGGGGCGTGATCCGCACCGTGCGGGCGGAGGGCGAACCGACAAATAAGATCATGCCAAACAGCGGGTCCAACTCCGCCGTCACAGAAAACCACATCGCCGCCCCGGCCACCCCCACACTCCGCCGGATCCCCATGGCATCAAGCACCTCATTGCAAAGCTCCCGGGGCATCCATTCCACCACCCGGGCCCTCTCCGCCGCATCCGGTCGATGCCCGCGGATGATCTGCCGGGCCCGGCCCGTGTCCGCCCCTTCCAAATCCGGGATCCGCCCCACCGGTTTTTGCCGATAGGCCCCATACGCGGCCACCTTGGCCAAAGCCCGTACCGCCTGTTCCGGAAAAGGGTACACCGGAATCCGCTGGACACCGGCGTCGATGGCGTGGACAAAATTGTCTTCGGTCATGAGAAAATTGGCCACGACGGGCTTGGGGGTGAAGTCGCCTACCGCCGGGTCCGACGCCGCCTCCCGTAGGGCCTCCGCCAAGGCCCGGGCGACTTCCCGGTCATCCGAAACCCCGACAGGGGTAAACAGTACCAGAACGGCGTCCACGGCGGGGTCGTGCAGCAGCTTCGGCAGGGCTTTGCGATACCCGTCGGCCAGGGCCACAGTCCCCAAATCCACCGGGGTTCCCGCCATCCGCAATCCCTCGTTGTGCAAGGCATCCACGGCCATCACCGCCCCGCCCGCGGTGTTCGTTACAATGGCCACCCGGTCTCCCCGGGGGAGCGGCGCCGAGGCCAGAAGCGCCGTCACATCGAACATCTCTTGGAGCGTATTGACCCGGATGATACCCGCCTGGCGAAAAAGCGCATCCACGAGCACGTCCCTGGCCCGGGGCAGCACCGAGCCCGTTAAAGACACGGCGGTCCCGCCCTCGGTGCTCGCCCCTTTTACCGCGACGATCGGTTTCTTGCGGGTAATCCGCCGGGTGATCCGGGAGAACTTCCGCGGATTTCCAAAGGACTCGAGGTACAAGGCGATCATGTCGGTTTCCGGGTCATCTTCCCAGTACTGTAGTAGATCGTTGCCGGACACGTCCGCCTTGACCCCCATGCTGGCAAAGCTCGAGACACCGATCCCCATACGGCCGGCATATTCCAAAATGGTAATTCCCAGCGCCCCGGAGTGGCTGGCGATGGCGAGGGCCCCCCGCCGGGGGAATCGGGGAGCAAAGCTGGCGTTGAGCCGCACGTTCGGGTCCGTGCTCACCAGTCCCAAGGAGTTCGGACCGAGCAGTCGTGCCCCGGCCCGGCGCAAGCGGGCCGCCAACTCCGCCGGGGTGGGGACCCCTTTTTCTTCCTCCTCGGGCAGGCCCGAAGTGATGATGATCACCGACCGAACTCCAGTTTTCACGCAGTCGTCCACCACCGGAGAAACCTGGTCGGGGGGAACCGCCACCACCGCCAATTCCACCGGTTCAGGCAACTCCTGCAGACTGGGAAACGCCCGCACCCCGGCTACAGAGCGAGCCACGGGGTTCACGGGGTAGGCGATTCCCTGGAATCCGCCCTCCAGGATGTGCCGGAACAAAACATGGCCGAGGCCCTTCGGGTCTCTGGATGCTCCCACCACCGCTAAAGTGGTGGGGTGAAAAAAGGGGGCGAGGGAAGCAGCGGTGGCCAATTTTTCCCGAGTTTCCTGCAAGGCTCGGATCCGTTCAGTATGCGCGAGCTTGAGAACGAGATGGGCGACCCCCGACTGATGTTCGCTCCGGATCTCGTAGCCGCTGGACAGAAAAACGCCCATCATTTTTTCGTTATCGTACAGCACATAGGCCTCAAAAAATCGGAAACCGTTTTGCCAAGCGATTTCCGCCAAGTGTTCCAATAAGAGCGTCCCGATGCCTTTTCCGTGCAGATGGTCGTCCACCAAGAACGCCACCTCGGCGGTCTCGTCATCCACGCGGTTGTACGTGCCGATTCCGAGGGGTTGATCCCCGGCCATGCAGAGAAGGGTCGCATCGTTCACGCCATCGGCGGAAACCATGGCCTCGATCACTTCATCGGGAACCTCCCGGATCACGTGAAAAAAACGAAAATAGAGGCTCTCCGGAGAGGCAGTTTGAAACAAACGCCGCACCGTGTCCCGGTCTGAGGGCCGAGCGGGTCGAAATTCCGCCGCTCGCCCGTCTCGCAGAATGACCCTTGTCATCGCATTCCCGCCTCCGCATCTCCCGTTTTTCCCACCATCTCTCCATGTATACAGTATCAGAAAACCATTGACAGAAAAACAAATCCTCGCGGTCCATCTCTGAGGCAGATCCGCGAACGTCCAATGACAATTCTGATGGCCATCTTGAGTGTGCTGTTGGGTCACGTTATACTGTAAGAATCGCAAACACAAATTTCAGGAAAAGAAGGTGGAGTGGACGTGTCGCTATCCCTGCCCCGCTCGTCAACCCATGCTCAAGGCCCGTACGAAATGGTGCAGGAGCAGATCGAACGAGCCGCCGAGCATCTCGGGATTCCCCGGAACGCCGTAGAGATCATGAAGAGGCCCAAACGAGCGCTCATCGTTCATTTTCCCGTGAGGATGGACGACGGGACGATCCGGGTGTTTGAGGGGTACCGCGTTCAGCACAATGACGCCATCGGCCCCACCAAAGGGGGCATCCGTTTTCATCCCGGAGTAACTCTCGACGAGGTCAAGGCTTTGTCCATGTGGATGACTTTCAAATGCGGTGTCGCGGGACTGCCTTACGGCGGGGCGAAAGGCGGGGTTGCGGTGGATCCCCACAGCCTTTCCGAAGGAGAACTGGAGAGGTTGAGCCGTGGATATATGGAAGCAGTGGCCCAGGTGGTGGGCCCCGACAAAGACATACCCGCCCCGGATGTGTACACCAATCCCCAAGTGATGGGCTGGATGATGGACACGTTCAGCCGGTTACACGGCACCTTCACCCCGGGGGTCATCACCGGAAAACCCGTGGTCATCGGCGGATCTCTGGGGCGAAGCGACGCCACCGGCCGGGGCTGTGTCACCGCCATTGCGGAGGCGGCCAAAGATATCGGGCTCCAACTGCAAGGGGCATCAGTAGCTGTCCAGGGATTTGGAAACGCCGGGCGCACGGCGGCGAAACTTTTGGCGGATCTCGGATGCAAAGTGGTGGCGGTGAGCGATTCCAAGGGGGCTCTGTACGATCCGTCGGGCCTGGACTTGCCTCGGGTGATCCAGGCCAAGGAAGCCGGCAACCTGTTGGATTACGGTCCCCAGCGCATTGATTCCTCCGAGCTTTTGGAACTCGACGTGGACATCCTCATTCCCGCCGCCCTGGAGGGCGTGATCACCGGTGCCAACGCCCCGCGGATCAAGGCCCGGATCGTCGCCGAGGCGGCGAACGGCCCCACCACCCCTGAAGCGGACCGGATTCTACACGACCAAGGCATCATGGTGATCCCCGACATTCTCGCAAATTCGGGAGGCGTCACCGTGTCGTATTTTGAATGGGTCCAGAACCTGACCAACGACTACTGGAGTGAAGACGAAGTCAACCAGCGCCTCCAGCGGGCCATGGTGAAAGCCTATCGCCAAGTCCGGCAAACGGCCGATCAGCATCAGGTGGACCTCCGCACGGCGGCGTTCATGATCGCCATGCAGCGGGTGTACGAGGCGATGAAAGCCCGGGGCTGGGTCTGACCTGAGATCGGGACAGGGTCTCAAGATCGGGCAGGTGCCGCCTTCGGGCGCCATTTTTCTGTCTCGCCCTTTCTCGCATTGTTATGGTACACTTTCAGAGTGTGCCGTACGTCAGATCGAGAAAGGAACGTTGAACGACGAGGACCATGGGTCGACCAGCCGCATTGTTTTCTGCCGTTTCCCTGAAGTTTGCCCGCCATGCGTCGCAGTTAGTGCGGCGGTTTTCCCGGGGGGTGGACGGGGGATATGCCATCCTCGTTTTCGTCCTGGCGACAGGGATTCTCCTCGCCCCGCCGGCGATCGGGATGGCGAACAACGGGGATTTTGAGCGCATCATGTACCAACCCGAGGTGGGATTGGCGTTCACCACCACTGACCCGCACCTGCGTTATTTTAATTGGGTCAACCGGTATTTCGGCGTGGTGGGAGGCGGTCACGCCTGGTACCCATCCTCCCTCGCTCTGTTGCTACAGCCGGCCATCGCCGTCAGCCAATGGTTATACGGCCGCCCGCTGTTCGACCTGTCGGTCCTCGCCGTTTTTTACGCGGCTTTGCTGGCCGTGGCCGCATTTTTCACCTTAGGCGCCCTGCGCCGCGTCCTGCCCCCGTGGGCGACAGTGTTCGCCGCCCTGGCAGGGATCATTGTGTACTGCGATGTCGCTTATCTGGCCTACTGCCGCTCTTTGTACAGCGAAGCCGTTTCTTTTGTTTCTTTTATGTTTCTCCTGGCTTTTACCTTAGATTTACTGACCCGGCCGGTGCCGAGAATCTGGGGACTTGTGGCCTTTGGCGCCGCTGCTGTCGCTTTTGGCACCGCCAAGCTACAAATGGCGCCCTTGGCCCTGGTTCTCGGGGTGTTCGCGGTGCGCTTGGCACATCTGAGGCAGGACCGGTTGTGGCGGGTCGCATCCGTCCTTTGCGCGGCGGTCGTGGTTGGGGCCGCGACTGCTTCCTATGCCCTCACGCCCCGGGCCTTCGCTTATGCGAACCTGTACCACAGCGTGTTCGACGGTATTCTGGTGAATCCGGCGACCCGTGTCCAGGATCTCCAGTCGCTCCATCTCGACGCCAGGTTGGCCGTGTTGGCTGGAACATCGTATTTTGACCGCCATCCCATCGATGTTCGCGGGCGAGAGTTCAGGGAGCGGTTTTACAGGAAGATCGGTTGGACCCAAATCGCTGGATTTTATCTCACCCATCCCGACCGGTTCATCGAGGCGATGCAACAGAGTCACCGGGCCGCCCTGGCGATGCGGCCGCCATACCTCGGCAATTACGAGCGGTCATCCGGGATGCCCGCCAAGACCCTGACCCACCGCTTTTCTGTCTGGAGTGACACGAAAAGAGACTGGTTCCCGTCTTCGGTATGGGTCTTGGCCGGTTATTGGTTGGTTTACGGGGCTGTGGCTGTGCGGGGCCTGCGTGTTCGCGGTTTCAGATCAGTCGATGGGTTGGATAGTGGTCCTCGGCTTGCAGAATTCGCTTTATGGGTTGGCACCCTGGCGGTGATCCAGTTTCCAATTCCCTATCTTGCCGAAGGTCGTAACGAACTTGTCAAACACCTGTTTACGTACGATCTCCTGTGGGACACGACCTTGCTCATCTCGGGCTCGTGGGCGATCGCCAAGATCGAGTCGGCCATCCGGTTGAGGAAGCGCCAGCGGGTGATTATGTCTGAAACCACGGCTGGATAAACATGAAGCGGGGAAAACGTATCGACCTTGACGGCCATCAATCACACCTCGTGTTATAATCCACTCAGACATGATGTAAATGATAGGATACAAACAAAGGTCAAGCATTCACAGGGGGGCTGTGCGATGGTAGAACCGTATACCGCGGTTGGGCTGGTCCCGACCATCTATGGGGTCAGAAAGCGCGCGGAAATCCGACGGAATTTGGACCACATTAGCGAGATGATCGCTGCGGCTACTTGGTTATCCGGCATGGATTTGCCGGTACGATTGGTGGTCATTCCAGAAGGCGCGCTGCAAGGGTTTACGGATGAGGTTTTCGACACGGAACATGTGAAATTCGCAGAAGAGGTGGCCATCGATATTCCTGGGCCGGAAACGGAGTATCTCGGGGAGGTCGCCAGGCATTGGAACATTTATATCATGGCCCAGGCCAAGGCTCGGCACGAGGCCTTCCCCGGCATGTATTTTAATGTAGGATTTGTGATCGACCCAAATGGAGAGGTAATCCTGCGACATCATAAGGTCGCGCCACTTTATCCGGTCGAGCACTCCGTGACACCCTACGATGTGTGGGACAAATGGATCGAACTTTACGGCCGTACTCTCGACGCTTTCTACCCAGTGGTTCGGACGGAAATCGGCAACCTCGGCGTCATGATGGCTAACGAAGGGTCCTATCCGGAAAACGCCCGGGGGCTGGCGATGAACGGAGCAGAAATCGTCTACCGTGCGTCATACCCGCACCCCGCCACAGGGAATGAATTCTTTGAAATCCAGAATCGGGCTCGGGCACTCGACAACAACTTCTATGTCCTTGCCCCAAACGTCGGTACATACTACCTCGAACAAACATCCACGACCCCGATTGATACCTTCGGTGGGCGTTCCATGGTCGTCGATTACAAGGGCCGCATTATTGGAAGCCACCTCTACGGGGGCGGATCGGGTTATGTGGCGGCCACCATTGACATCGAAGCCCTCCGACACTACCGCTGTAGGGCCAACTGGGGAAACTGGATGAAGGATCTTCAAACCGAGCAGTATTCGATCATCTACGAACACCAGATCTACCCGAAGAATCTCTACTTAGATCACCCGCCGTATAAACACGCAGAATATCGGGACCAAGTCACTCGTCCCACCATCGAGCGCTTGATCCAAGAAGGGATTTGGACAAAACCGTCACAATAAATTTGTGCGGCGATTTCCCATGCGGTGACTGGTGCTTTGAATATCGCGTGCGTGATTACCAAGGAAATCCCAGGTCTCGGGAGTTGCTCCCGGGACCTTTTCTGTTGAGCTCAGCGCGAGGTCTTCCTATAGTTTGTTGACGCATGCGAGAATTTCAATAACCATATAGTTATGTTATAATGGATCCCGGAGGGATCGACGTGGACATTCGAGAATTGGCCGATGTGTTTAAGGCGCTGGGAGACCCGACCCGGCTGCAGATCTTGGCTCTTCTCAACGTCCGGGATTGCTGCGTATGTGAGTTGGTACCGCTCTTTGGGATCTCCCAACCGGCGGTGTCCAAACATTTGGCGCGACTCCGGGCGGCGCGCTTGGTGCGGGAGAACCGTCGAGGCCAGTGGGTCTTTTATTCCCTCAACCGAGAACGCCTCAAAGAGATACTGGCAGCTATAGATCCGTTGCCGGATCTGGACGGCCCCTTGAAGGAGTTGGCAGACCGAGGGCCAGCCCCTATGTGCAGCGCGGAGCCGGCAACTGGCACGCCGGCAGCCGTTACTCCGACGGCCGTAATGAAATGAAAAGAGAGGTGCGGTGATGGCTGACCAAATCCAGAAACGATTATCGCCCTTGGATCGGTATCTGACCATGTGGATTCTTCTGGCCATTGCTGCAGGCGTGGCCCTGGGCGCATGGGTGCCGGAATTCACTGGCGCGCTCCAACAGTTTCAAATCGGCACCACCTCCATTCCCATCGCCGCCGGGTTGATCCTCATGATGTATCCCCCTTTGGCCAAGGTGCGTTATGAGGAGCTCCCGAAGGTCTTTCGGGACAAGAGAGTATTGGCACTCTCCCTGTTTCAAAACTGGGTCATCGGGCCTCTGCTCATGTTCGGGTTGGCGATTCTTTTTCTCCGGGACCACCCGGCCTATATGACCGGGTTGATCCTGATCGGTCTGGCCCGGTGCATCGCCATGGTCATCGTGTGGAATGATTTGGCCTGCGGCAACCGCGAATACGCCGCCGGGCTGGTCGCTCTGAACTCCATTTTCCAGGTAGTGTTCTATTCGCTCTATACCTATCTTTTTGCAACCTTCCTCCCAAGCGTACTGGGTTTGCGGGGTGTGGCGGTACAAGTTTCAATGGGCGAAGTGGCCCAAAGCGTTCTTTTATACCTCGGCGTCCCTTTTACCGCGGGGCTTGTAACGCGATTCACCCTACTTCGGTGGAAAGGGCATGATTGGTATGATCGAGCCTTTGTACCCCGGATCAGTCCGCTGACCCTGGTTGCCCTCCTGTTCACGATTATTGTGATGTTTTCCCTGAAAGGTGAAACGATTGTTCAGATTCCGATGGATGTGGTGCGCATTGCGATACCCCTCGTGCTGTATTTCGTCCTGATGTTTTTTATCTCATACTGGCTCGGGCAAAAGGCCGGGGCAGACGCTCCAGTTACCACCACCCTCGCCTTTACCGCCGCCAGCAACAATTTTGAATTGGCCATCGCCGTGGCGGCCGGGGTGTTCGGCATTGGCTCTGGTGAGGCCTTTGCGGCAGTCATCGGGCCCCTCGTGGAAGTTCCGGTGATGTTGATGCTGGTTCATGTGGCAAACCGATTGCGAAGACGGGAAAGGCCTGTACGCGACCGGTCTTAAAAGGAACAGGAAAAAATGAGACGCGAAGGACCCGGGGATGGCGATGGGCATCGCCTAGGAATGACCGATAGGGAAACCCGGGTCCCCACAGCGAATACGGAGGTGCACTCATGAATTCTTGGGCGGAAAAGGGCGAAAGCGAACGTCAGCGAGAAAACGAAGAACAGCGGGCAATTTTATATTTTATCTGCACCGGCAATTCCTGCCGCAGCCAAATGGCCGAAGGGTGGGCGAAGTATTTGGGTGGGGATCGGTTCCGGGTGTACAGCGGGGGCCTCGAACCCCGGGGCGTCCATCTCATGACCGTGGAAGTGATGCGGGAGGTCGGCATCGACATATCCGGTCAAACCAGTGATCCCATCGATGCGACGCTGCTAACCCAGGCAGATTGGGCGATCACCTTGTGCGGTGATGCCGAGGAGCGGTGCCCGGTGACTCCCCCGACGGTGAAGCGTTTGCACTGGGGCTTGCCGGATCCCGCCAAAGTCACTGGCAGCCCCGACGAAATCAAGGACGCATTCCGGCGGGTTCGTGACGAAATCGGGAGAAGAGTACAGGAGTTGCTGAAGGACGTGGCGGCAGCAGCCCGCTGAGACCCATCGCGCCTCCGGTCGCTTTGCCCCCATCCGTTCTAATCCTGTATAATTTCCATTGGGAGACCCCACAGAAAGATACAACGGTTCCTACGAAAGGATGGGTGCAACCATGTATGACGTCGCGGTCATTGGAGCGGGCCCGGCGGGGGCCAGCGCGGCTTTGTTCATAGCGAAGGCGGGAAAAAAAACCATCGTAATCGACAGCGACCAAAGCATCACCAAGCGTGCTTGGATTGAAAACCACTACGGAGTCAAGGAAATCACCGGGCCGGATCTCATCGAGATCGGCAAGCAACAGGCCGCTCACTTTGGTGCAGAGTTGGTCCAAGACAAGGTGACGGATATTCGCAAAACGGACGACGGATTCGACATTCAAACAGAAAAAGAAACATACAGCGCGAAACACGTCATTCTCGCCACCGGGTTGTGGACGGATTTGGCGGAAAAAATTGGTCTGAAAACGAAACCGGCCACCGAGCCGCGGATCAAGACGATCATCGAAACGGACGGACAGGGCCGCACCAACATTCCGGGTCTGTGGGCTGCAGGCACCGTAGCGGGGGTGAGCGTACATACGATCATCACTGCCGGAGATGGCGCCAAAGTGGCCATTAACCTGATCAGTGAACTAAATGGCGAGCGCTATGTGGATCACGATATTTTGACGCCAAAGGAGTAAAGCGGGGGACGGAGATAAGGTGAACCGGAGGGTCGCCGAGGGATCGGGCCGGGGCCGACAGTTGCCCCCGACCCGACCGACCCAACTGCGTCGTACCATTGTCCGGTTCGCCAAAAGGCATTCCCAGGGAATCTGCGTTCGAATATCATGCTCCTCCCCGGCGCCGTCCGATCGGATACATGCTTTTTCCGCTTCTGACAACCACCGGCTCGGATTCGATAACAGTTGATGTCAGCGCATTCGGGTAGGTCGGAAGAAAATCGATGGCGTCCAAGGCCTCGCGGGTGGTAATGTCCGTCATTCCGATGCCGTTGGCGCTCCCATGGGTGCGCTCGGTCAACCTCCGCACGCAAATCTTTCCAACCCGGGGGACTCCGGTGGCGAAGGGACCGGCCGGTGGGCCAACATATGAAACCCGCCGTTGAACGGACTTTCGATGAACACTGCCGTGTTTTTGGGTCATTTATACCATACCGATGGGTTCATTCGTATCCCGAAAGAATGAGATGTTTTACCCTGCCTTTATTCCCATACGTACTGTAGTCTAAGGGAGGAAAAGATTTCATCTTTCACCCTTGTTGGGAAGGAAGGCGAGCTTTCATGAAGCGTGTGTGGAAAAAAGGATTGCTGGCTCTTACTGTTACCTCCTCCCTAGCTCTCGCAGCCTGTGGGGCCCAATCGTCGGCCCCGGCCGTACAGAATCCAGCTTCTCAACCGAACACCACGGCCACACGTGATCAAAGCACCCAGGGAACCAACACCAGTGCACAACACGTATACCTCGTGGTGGAGCCCGGC
The DNA here is from genome assembly GCF_023512215.1 of Kyrpidia sp. Taxonomy (NCBI): domain Bacteria; kingdom Bacillati; phylum Bacillota; class Bacilli; order Caryophanales; family Alicyclobacillaceae; genus Kyrpidia; species Kyrpidia sp. The sequence goes on from NZ_JAILZZ010000020.1 coordinate 34,071, forward strand.
GCAAAGCTCGGTTCGGATCATGTAAAACATGACGCCTTTATCAACGGCGATTTTACAGTGGTGGCCGGTAAACCGGTCGACTTGACAGTATACAATTACGAGCAAACTCCCTTGACCATGAAAGCTGCGGACTTGGGGTTAAATGTGAACATCAAAGCAAGTACGACAAAGGGAGATCCAGCAGTCACAAACTACTCATTCATCCCCCAGAGCCCGGGAACTTACACCTGGGTGGCATCGGGAGATCGTGACCAGTGGGCCGCTAAACAGAAGGGGTTCCTGCAGGGGACCGTCACAGTGACACCGCCCAGCGATAACACTCAACATATCTCCCTGGTCATCAATCCAAATTATAAACTCGGCCCGGACGGAAAATTGCACGATGCCTACACTCCCGGGGACATTACCGTCAAGGCCGGTCAGCCCGTTGAGTTAACCATTTATAATCTCGGTAAAAAGGGCCATCCCTTTATCAGTTCCGCCCTAGGGGTCAATGTGCCCGTACAAGGTAGTCAGGGTACCGGCGAACCAGCCGTATTTAAGACCACCTTCACTCCACAAAAACCCGGAAAATATACGTGGATATGCGGTCTCCCGTGTGACGGGGAAAATAACCAATGGGCCATGTCTCACGACAATTACATGATGGGATACATTACAGTCCAGTGAGTCAAGAGACCCAGGTAATAGAAAAAATGCTGTTAGAAGTAGGTCGCGGGGTAAATGGGTACTTACGAGTTGTAAAGGCTGTCGAGTCTGGGACTTCCACACTCGGCAGCCATTTGTTATCCCTAATCTTGGCACCAAACAGTACGGCCCCTACAACATCCGGACCAGGAACGGGGCCAGCACCACTGTCAAAAGCCCGGTCAGAATCATGGTCAGGCTGGAAACCGTCCCTTCCCGGGGCCCTAGTTCCAACGCCCGGGCGGTTCCCACACCATGGGCCGCCACCCCGAACAAAGCCCCCCTGGCCACCCGACTTCGCAAGCGTAAGACGCGCAAGACAAAGGGCCCCATCACGCTGCCCAGCACCCCGGTGACAATGACGAATACGGCAGTCATCACCGGGACCCCGCCGATCACGCGGGAAATGTCCATGGCAATGGGTGTAGTCACCGAACGCGGCACCAGACTGGTCACCACCGCCGGGGCGAGGTGCAGCCATCGGGCAAAATAAACCGAAGACACGACGGCGCTCACGGAGCCAGCGGCAACTCCGGCCAACATGGCGAGACCGTATCGGCGCAACAACTGCCGATACCGATACAGCGGCACCGCAAAAGCCACGGTGGCGGGCTGAAGCAACCAGGTGTATACCTGAGCTCCCCGGACGTAGTCGGCATAAGAAACGCGGCTCACCACTAACACGGCCATGATCGCCAGCGCCGTGGTCAGAATCGGGTTCATCCAGGGCCTAGGTACCCTGCGATACAGAAGGGTGGCCACAAAATAGGCAAAAAGCGTCAACACGAGACCGAACAGGATCATCTGCACGCTTTCCCCACCCTTCTTCGGGCGATACGCCACGCCCGTACCAGTTGTTTGATCCGGTGTGCCCCGTCGATGGTGATCCCTGTGACCGCCATCACCAAGGCGGTGCTCGCGACGATCGTCGTCGCGATCCCCCACCCTTCGAACCGCAACAGCCCGGTATACTGCAGGATTCCCACTGCGGAGGGCACAAAGAAGAGAAGCAAATGCCGAAGTAGCCAATTCGCCCCTTCCTCCACCCAGGACAACGGCAACCACCCCAGCTGCAACGCCGCGTACAACAGCCCCAATCCCAACAGCGAGCCAGGGATCGCCGACCAGTGCAACCACGAGGCCAACGCACTCCCCAGGGCCGAGATGGCCACCAGAAGCCCCACCTGCCCAATTCTTCGGGCCCACATGCGGGCCACCTCCTTCGCCCCCTTTAAAGTGGATATCCTTACCTTAAAGAGTCCGGGATATTGCGTCAAATATATCATTTTGCTATGATCAATTCGTAATCCGAATCGATGAAAGATATCCTGACAAAGATAGGTGGACCCATGGAAATTCGGCAACTGGAGTACTTCGTCGCCGTGGCGGAAGAGCTTCATTTTGGCCGGGCTGCCGAACGGCTTCACATGACCCAACCTCCGCTGAGCCAACAGATCCAGCGCCTCGAAAACGAGATCGGCGTTCGCCTGCTCAGCCGCACCAGCCGGCGGGTCCGGCTGACCCCTGCCGGCCAGGCCTTTCTCGATGCGGCCAGAAAAGTGCTCGGGGAACTGGACGAAGCGATCCTCGAAGCCCGCCGGGCTGAGCGCGGGGAAACGGGGCGGCTCCGGGTGGGGTTTGTGGGGTCGGCCACCTACGGGATGCTGCCGCTTCTGGTGCGAACATTTCGGGAACAGTATCCCGGTGTCAAACTGTACTTACAGGAGATGTCGACCCCGCAACAAGAGAAAGCATTGGATCGGGAAGAGTTGGATGTGGGGGTCGTCCGCCCGCCCCTCGGAGACCCCTCCCTGTACACCGCTCAGATCGAAGAAGACTCGGCCATGCTCGCCATTCCCGAAGAACACGCCTTGGCAAACCGGAGTTCCGTACATATTGACGATCTTCGGGGTGAGCCCTTGGTCATGCTGGCCCGGAAGACTTGGGCGGGACTTTTTGATTCCGTGGTGGACCTTTGTTTGCAACGCGGGTTTAAGCCGAACATCGTTCAAGATGCCACGGAATTCCAAACAGTGATCGGTCTGGTGGCGGCGGGGCTCGGGGTCGCCGTGGTTCCCGGCGGTGCAGCCGCGGTGCCGCGCAGAAGTGTGGTGTTCCGCCCCGTTACGGGCCCGGCCCCCCGCTTTGCCATGGCCTTGGCCTGGAGAGCGGACGACGATTCGCCCCTGGTGCACCGATTCGTCACCTTGGCGCAGCGGATCAAGGCCCAGGCCCCGGGAGTGTGACACACCCTTGCGGCCCGAAGGTCCGGCCAAGCCGTTATGGCCGGTACGCGGAGTTCCGCAACCTCACGGATTGGAAGTGGCGCAACGCCTCCAGTAGGGCTTGAATGTCCTCCGGCGTCACGGTACCGATCGTCCCGATCCGGAACGTGTCGACATCCGTCAGTTTACCAGGGTAGATCACAAAACCCGCCCGTTTCAGAAACATATACATGTCCGGAAAAGAAAAATCCCTGTCATCCGGATACAAGAACGTGGTGATCACCGGCGATTGAAAGGCTCGAGGGACCAGGATGCGAAATCCCAACCTCTCCATTCCCTCGACCAGCACCCGTTGATTTTCCCTGTACCTGCGATTCCGGGCCGGAACCCCTCCTTCTTCCGCCAGTTCCTGCAGGGCTTGGTGGAGTGCCCGAACCGCGTGGGTCGGGGAAGTAAATCGCCATTTGCCTCGCCCCTCTTCCATTTCCCGCCACTGATCGTAGAGATCGAGGGACAGGGACCGGGCCCGGCCCCGGCACTCCGCCAATTCGTCCCGGCGAGCGATCACAAATCCCAGCCCCGGCACTCCCTGCAGACATTTATTCGCACTGCTGATGAAAAAGTCGATCCCCATCCCAGAAATGTCTATCTCAATCCCGCCGAAGCTGCTCATCCCGTCGACAATGGAAATTTTCCCATAGGTCCGGACGAGATCCGCAAACTCCTTCAATGGATTGATTACCCCGGTGGTGGTTTCAACGTGGACCATGGCCAGGTGGGTAATGGCTGGGTCCCTTCGGAGGACTCGCTCCGCCTGCTCGAGGTCGCAGGGCAGGACCTCGGACCCGGAAACGATCGCCGCTGGAATCCTGAGCACCCGACAAATCCGGGCCATTCGCCGGCCGTAGGCGCCGTTCTCCAGAATCAAGAGTTTCCCGCCGGGTGGAATGGCCGTGCCAAGGGTCGCCTCTACGGCAAAGGTGCCGCTCCCCTGAAGGAGCACCGTGGTGTAAGCGCCATCCTCATCTCCCGCTAGCCAAGTTAGACGCCGCCGGACGTCTTGCACCAGCTCCTTGTAGTCGTCATCCCATGTACACCAGTCCCGGAGCATGGCCCGCCTGACCCCAGGGCTCGTGGAGACGGGCCCCGGGGTCAAGAGCAGGTAGGGATTGTCATCTGAGATATCCATATTCCACCATCACTTCCTGTAGAGATTCCTCCAGAATGTCGAGCGCCCGGTCCAGCTCCTCTTCGCCGATAATTAGCGGCGGGGAGAGGGTCAGCACATTGCCCCGGGAAACTTTGAAATTGAGCCCTTTCTCCAAGCAGCGATACATCACCGCTTCAGCCTCCGACGTGGCAGGCTCCTTGGTGCGCCGATCCTTTACCAGCTCCACGCCATAAAGAAAGCCGATCCCCCGCACGTCCCCCACCAGGGAGTATTGCCGAGGCCAATTTTTCAGACGCCGCCCCATGCGCCGCCCCAACGCCACGGCCCGCTCAAGAAGCCCCTCTTCCTTGATGACCTCCATCACCGCCAACGCAGCCGCCGCCCCCAGCGGCGTTTTTTCGTGGGTGTAATGCCCGACGGCCCCTTCCCCGGCCACATCCAGCCCCTCCCGAACCACCAGGGCCGCCAAGGGAAACACGCCGCCCCCGAGCCCCTTGCCGAGGATCACCATATCCGGGACGATCCCCCAATGTTCAAAGGCAAACATCCGCCCGGTCCGACCCAACCCCACCGCCGTTTCATCGAGGATCAACAGCGCCCCATGCTGATCGCAAGCCTCCCGAACCCTTTGATAGTACCAGGGAGGTGGGATGACCACATCGGTGTTTCGCACCGTCTCCAGAATCACCGCCCCGATCTCCCCGTCTTTCGCCAACACGTACTCCAGGTACCCAGCGCATGCGCAGGATCCTTCCCCTGAGCATTCCTTCAGCGGACAATGGTACGGGTCCACCGGGGGCACGTGCTCCGCCCCGGGCAAAAGGGGGCCCATCCCCCTCCGAAAAAGAGCCTGGCCTCCCACGGTAATCGCGTCCAAGGAGGCCCCGTGAAACGAATCCCACACAGACAACGTCTTGTAGCGGCCCGTCGCCGCCCGGGCCAATTTGAGCGCCGTACTCACGGCCAAGGTCGCCGCCGGCGCCAGAAGCACTTTATTGAGATCCCCAGGGGCGAGGTCGGCGAGTTTTTTCGCCAACTCAACCACCTTGACGTTGGTGAAGCGCCGGGTGCAAAAGGGCAGGATCTCCAACTGGGCCTTTACCGCCTCAACCACCCGGGGGTGGCCAAATCCCACTTGGTGCACGTTGTTGCCGTGAAAATCTATGATTTTGCGGCCATCTGCCGTTTCCAAATAAATCCCGCTGCACGCCTGAATCGCATTCAGGCACGGCGTCGATAGGGCTTGATGGACAAAATACCGCTCATCCTCCCGAAGAATCGGTCCCGCCGCCCCGGTCTTGGTGCGCTCTCTCCACGCCCGGGCAAAAGGTGTCAGGTTCAGATCTCCTTCGCTCCGATCGCCGATCACTGGCATGGGCACTCCCCTTGACTCAGTCGCTGGTTAATTTCGTCAACCGCCCGCTGCAGTTCATCGATCCGACGTAAAACGTAATGGGCCCCAGCACGTCGAAGCTCCGCCTCCGCCTCCCCCATGCGCCGTTCCAATTCCAGTTCCGGCAACTTTTCTCGCTGGACCCGGGTGAGACCGAGTACACTCCCACCCTCCAATATGCCGATGCTCCACATGCCGGCATTTCGCCCTTCTTCCATGTCGCCAGGGGTATCGCCGACTTTGACCATGGTCGCCATCGGAAATACCCTTAGTCGCAGGGCGTTCTCATAACACATCCAAGGGGCCGGCCGACCTTCGGGGACATCCGAGGACGAGACGACGGCGTCCGGGCAAAACCCCCGCCGGGCCGCCTCGGGAACTAGGACCTCCATCATCTCCGACGTGTATCCCGTGGTGGACCCGATTCGGATCCCCCGCTCCCGCAGCCGCAAAACCGTGTACTCGACACCGGGAATCAAATCGGCGTGTTCCGCGAGGACCGCCCGCTGAATCGGCACAAACTCGTTGTACAAATCGTCCACGTCCTCTTCGCCGGGCTCCCGGCCCAAGGCAGCCCTCCATCGCAGGCGAACAGCTTCCAACCGGAGAAGCGCTCGAAGGTGGTCCTTTTTCGCTAATCCCATGAACCGGCGGATCTCCTCCTCCGCGACTTCGATCCCGCGGCGACCAAACACATCTCGAAACGCCGCCACTGGGGCCACGCACCCATCGTCCACCACCGTCCCGGCCCAGTCAAAGACCACGGCCTGGACCTCGAACCTTTGGTTCATCCATTCCGCCCTTCTCTCTTCAAAATAATGTGCCAAGATCCCCGCCCGAGCGCTCTCACGAAACCGCACCGATATCGGCCCCGTCCCCTGCACCTCGGTCCACCGCTCTCCGATCCCGCCTCAGACCCTTTCGGGCTAGCGCCCATCCGGATCGCCGATTCACACCCAGAGCCGCCACCGCCGCCAGTCCTAAAAAACCGGCGAGCAACAACAACACGGCCAGAGCGGAACCTTGGTAATAATACCCGCGCTGGATATACTGCAGAATCTGCATCGGTGCCGTGGCAAACCCCGGAGGACAGACCATCATCGTGGCGCCGAGCTCTCCCAGGGACAGGGCGAAGGCAAGGGCGGCCGAGGCCCGCATCCCCGGGAGCAGCAGCGGAATCTGCACCCGCCGAATCCTCCGCCAGGGCCCGGCGCCGAGCCCTGCCGCCGCCTCCTCCAAGGCCGGTGGCATCGTTTCCGCAATGGCAAGCAACATCCTGTAACTAAAGGGCAAAGCCAGAAAAAGCTGAACCAGGATGACGATCGCCGGGGACCCCGAGAGATCCAGGGGCTTCTGATGATACGCTGCCAGGACGGCCAAACCCACCACGACACTAGGAACCGCGCCGGGAATCATGATCAGGGCGTCGATCAAACCAGCGATCCCTCCCCTGCGCCTCCGCAGCAGCAGAGCGGCCCCCGTACCGATGACAGTAGCCAACAGGGCCACCGCCCCTGCCACCGCGATGCTCACTCCGAGGGATGCCCAGTCACTGGCATCCAGCACAGCAAACCATCGCCAAGTCCACCCCTCCGGGAGTACCGTCCCCACCCAAGTCCTGGCCAAGGCGGAAACAACAACCACCATTATGGGGAGTACAAATACAATGACGACTGCGAGGGTCGCAATCCACGCCGCCCAGCCGGAGGATTTGCCGACCGACCCGCCCGTCCCCTTTGCACCTCCACCGAACACACCCCCCCGCCCCCCGAGGCTCCAGCGCTCCACCTGGCGATAGAGGGCATAAATCGCCAGGGACATCCCCAACATGACCGTCGCGGTCACCGAGGCAGCTGGGAGATCCAAATTCATCATCGCCGTGCTATAGATCAACATGGGGAGCGTTTGGACCTGTTGGGAGCCGAGGACAAGCAGAATGCCGAATTCATTTTGAATGAGTAAAAAGCAGAGGATCGCCCCGGCAGAAATACCCGGGTACGCCATAGGGAGGATTACCCGCCTCCACACCCGTCCAGGCCGAGCCCCAAGTCCGGCGGCCGCTTCGGGCAGCGCTGGGTCCATTCTCTCAAGTACCGCCAAGGTCGGCCGAATCATAAACGGAATGTAGTAACACACTTCGGCGAACACCACCCCGGCCCTCCCGTACAAGAAATCCCAGGGCGGGCCCGACAGGTGTAACAGATGCTGAACCCCCGCGGTGATCGACCCTTGGGACCCGTACAGAAAGATCAGGGAAAAGGCAATCAGAAACGAAGGAAACGCCACCATGAGCTCGACACTCCGCACCAACCACCGGGCAAAGCCGGGGGGCGAGCGGTGAATCGCCACAGCCACCCCGACCCCGATGAGCACGGCGAAGACAGTACTCTCCAAGGATAACCCCAGAGAAAACCACACTGTCCGCCATAGGGCCGCGCTGTGCAGTACAGTGCTCCACTCGGTCCACACCCCGCCGGCTCCGTCCCCCTGAAGGGAAATCAACATCCACCCCGGATAGACCACCAAGGGGATAAACACGAGTCCCGCCACTGCCAGTGGCCAACCAAACCGGCTCTTACTGGCCAACATCCATCCACTCCTCCGGGGAGAAAGATACGGGAACCAGGTCCCCTGGCCGGGGAAGGCCCCCCCGGCGCAGGAACTCAGCGCTGAGGGTCAACTCCGGAAACTCTAGAATGACAAGCTTGACCCGGCAAATCGCCCCCACCCACTCCACCTCCGAGACCCGGCCCGTGAATGCGAGTTTAGCGCTGTGATCGAGACGGACACATTCCGGACGAACTCCGAAGGAGCGGGACCCATCCCCCATCTTAGCGAAAAGCCCTGGAGCAAAGCGACGGACGAAGTCTGGCGGAAGCACATTGACCGCACCCAAATAGGCGGCGGCATACAGGCTGACCGGACGATCGTAGAGCTCAGAAGGGGTGCCCACCTGCTCCACTCGACCCTCCCGGAGCAGCGCGATGCGGTCGGAGAGGATCATCGCCTCTTCCCGATCATGAGTCACGTAAATCATGGTCAACCCAGGAAATCGCCGGTGGAGCGAGAGCAGTTCCGACCGAAGTTCCTGCCGCAGATTGGTGTCCAGGGCACTCAATGGCTCGTCGAGCAACAGAACGTCCGGTTCGAGCACCAGAGCCCTGGCCAAGGCCACCCGCTGCTGCATCCCGCCGCTCAGTTGCGAAGGATAGAAATCCGCATGAGCCTCCATCTTCACCAAGTGAAGGTACCACTGGACGCGTTCCTTGACGATACGGCTTGGCATCCGGCGCTCCCGCAGGCCGAAGGCCACATTTTCCGCCACCGTCATATGCGGAAAGAGGGCGTAATGCTGATGCACCATGGCGATATTTCGCCGGTGGGGAGGAAGGCGGGTAATATCACGACCCCCGACCTCCACCGTTCCCGTGGTCAGATCGATCAAACCGGCCACAGCCCGAAGCAACGTCGTCTTTCCGCATCCGCTGCTCCCGAGAAGCGTGAGCAGTTCACCCTGGTTGAGACTCAAGTCGATCTCTTGCAGGATCGTCCGATGGCCGTGCGCCACGGTGACGTTTTTGAGGGCCAATCCCGGAACCGCCGACGCCACCTGGGTGGTGTGTTTCTCACCCAGGGGCTCCTGTCGCCGATCCGCGTGAAACGCTGGATCGCAGGTGGCGATCCCGGCGCACCCGGATTGTGTCGAGAGCTCACCCAAACCGCTCGCAAAGGCTGGATCGCTCCGGGATGACACCTGGGGATCACTGGGGAGCCGTGACACTGCCCTGCTTGCCATAGGCACCGAGCACCTCCGATTGCCAGCGGTCCTGCCATTTTTTCTGGTTATCGAGCACATGATTCCAGTCGATAGTTACAATCTGAACCCCGTTTAGCGCTTGTTTCACTGCCGTGGCTTTGTCTCCCGACGGGCTCACATCAGAACGGGCGGGAATGCCGTAAATATCATAGGTATGGACCTGAGCTTCTTTGGAGAGCAGAAAATCGATAAGTGCCTTTCCGCCTCGGCTGTTCGGAGCATTTTTCACCAGGCCGATCACATAGGGGTCCGCGAAGGTGACGGGTTTTGCGTCCTGGGAAGGTTTCAGAAACAGCGGTGATAGGGACAGCCCGCCTACAGTCTTGTCCGCCATGTCCATTTGCAAGTCGCCGTTGGCTACTGCAATCTCGCCACGGTTAATCAGCACGTCGAGGTATCCGGTGCCTTTGGTGTGAAATTTGACGTTTTGCTCCAGTTGTTTGAGGTAGGAAAAGGCCTGGTCTTCTCCCCACAACTTCTCGAGGAGAATGATCACCGCCATGCCGTCGCCGGCGGAAATCGGATTGGAATAGGCGATTTTATCCTTGTATGTCGGCTGCAGCAGATCTTGGAACGTCGACGGAGGCGAGGACGTCAGCCGGGGATTGTAGACAAAATTGACGTAGTTGTTAATGAAGGTATACCAATGTCCGGCACTGTCTTTTTGATCGACCGGGATGGCGGCGCTCTCCGGAGACGCATAAGCTTCGAGAAGGCCGTCCTTTTGCGCGGCCTGGATGAAGGGCGGCATGGTGACCACCACGTCCGCTTTGGGATTGTCTTTTTCCACCTTGAGGCGGTTCACCACCGCGCCACTGCCGTCCGCGACCATTTGCACTTTTGCCCCGTATTTTTTCTCAAACTCTGGGATCACCGCCTTGTAATAGTCTTCAAGGCCATCCGACGTGTACAAAGTAACAGTCCCCAGGGACGAGGAGGAACTGCCCGCGCCCCCGCTTCCCGGCTGACCTGCCGGTCCAGCCCCCGCCCCACAGGCGGTGAGCACCGACGCACAGGCCAAGCTGATCAACCCCGTTTTCCATGCCCGTTTCCCCACGTTTACCACGCCTCCCTGCGATGGTTTGCACATCTTTACACATAACAACACGTATTACCACAACTTCACACCCCCAGCATAGCAGGTTCAGCCCAGGGGTGTGTGATGCCTGTGTAAAGATTGGACAGGAAGTTGGTAAAGGGGCGGATTGGACCACCGAGCTGAAGGAGCCTCGGGTTACGGGGGGCGGACGCCCCCCGGCAGACGGCCAACAGGCTTGCGGGGGTGCTATCCCACCTCATCCGCTCACCTCGCCCCGGATGACCTCTACCCCCAAGGCGCGGATCGCCTCGGTCTCCTCCTCAGGTAAACCCGAGTCCGTCACGATCACATCCACCGCAGTGAGCGGAACGACCCGAGTAAAAGCGGTGACGCCGAACTTGCTGTGGTCCGCCAGCACCACCGCTCTTGCCGCCCGTTCGACGATGATGCGCCGGAGCTCCGCCTCTTCCACGTGATAATCGGTCACCCCGTGCTCAATGGTGATCCCCCCGGCGCTGATGAAAGCCGTATCGACAAAAAAATTCTCCGTCACATGGTTGGCGATGGCCCCGGACAATGACATCTCCCCGTCCCGCAAAAGCCCCCCGGTCACATACACTTTGGCAGAGGTCGTCGCCAGGGTCGCTGCCACGGTGATGCTATTCGTAAAAACCGTGAGCGATCCCGCCGGCCGCAACACCTTTGCAAACTCCAGCATGGTGGTCCCGCCATCAAGATAAATCGTGTCCCCCGGGGCAATGAGGGACAGGGCGGCCCGGCCGATGGCCTGCTTTTCCGCCCGGTGAGAAACGGTGCGCACTTCATAGGAAGGCTCTTCCCCCACCTGCTTGAGCACCGCCCCGCCGTGTACCTTCGTCAGCAGCCCCTTCTGCTCCATCTGCCGCAGATCCCGGCGAACCGTCTCCCGGGACACCCCCAGTAGCTGGATCAAGTCTTGCACCGCCAAAGAACCGTGTTCCTCCAGATGCCGGCGGATGAGTTCAAAACGCTGTTCTTGCAGCATACCCCCGAACCCCCTTCCCGACAGGATGGTCAGCCATCCACTAATTTAGCATACGTTGCCACGAAAATGCACAGATTAATGTCCGGTAGTCGCAAAAGAAAAGGCAGGCCCGGCGGGCCTACCCCACGTATGGTCAACTCAGTTTTCTGGCGGAACCCCTTCTTTTTCCCGGCGTAAACCTGCTGGTGTTGTATTATTTCCCCGCATTGGGTAGAGTCTTGTACAACTCCGAAGAAAAAGGCAACTGCTCGATTCCCCTCAAGAAGAAGATCACACACAGCGCCGCGGCGACCATCACGAGCCCACCCAGCACCAAGGCGGGGGTAAAGCCGAACACTTGGGCAATATAACCCGTCAATGCCGGGGCTACGATAGACGCCAAGGCGCCAGCGGTGTTCATGATTCCTCCGAGGGATCCCGCCGCCCCCGGGGGGCCAGATCCTGAGGGATCGACCAGAGGATTGCCGTCGAGGCCGATTCCGCAGCCATGGACAGAACCAAGAGCCAAGCGGCCGTAACGGCGGACTGAGCGTAGGCGGCACCGATGACAGACACCGACACCAACTGAACAATCACGATCAACGTCTTTTTGACTTTTGTCACATTGTACCCCCGGCGAATCAAGGCATCTGACAATATGCCAATCAGCGGCTGGGCGAGCATTCCGGCAATCCACGGCAAGGTGGCATAAAAGGCCACGTGACCCAAATCGAGGTGCCGCCCTTTGATCAAGTAACCCGGCAGCCAAGTGAGAAAAAGATAATACAGATAGTCTTGGAAGAATTTTATGAATATAATGGCCCAAGTATTACGATATTTTAACAATGCCCCTACCAATACCCTCTGCTCACCGCCCACCCCACCCGTCACCGACTTCGGCCCGCGGTGCTCCCGGTAGGTAAACATCCATAACACCACCCACAGCAGGCTCCCTAAACCGGTGATATAAAATGCCATCCGCCAGTCCGGGTGGGCTTTGCTGCCAAACGCGACCATGAGCCCGACCATCAACCCGGGGGTGAGGGCAAACCCCAGGCGCAGCCCCGCTAAATAAATCCCGGTGGCCGTCCCCCGCTCTGATTCCTCGAAGTGTTCGGTGATCACCTTGGTCGCCGCGGGAAAATTCGCCGCTTCTCCCACCCCGACCAGTCCCCGGCTGAATAAAAGTACGCCAAGCCCCTTGGCCATTCCCGTCATGGCCGAGGCCAGAGACCACACAAAGGCCGCGATGCCGTACACTTTTTTGGTGCCAAAGCGATCGGACAACCACCCCGCCGGAATGTTAAAGATCAGGTAGGTCCAACCGAAAGCCGAAAGAACCCAGCCCATGGTTTCGAGACTGAGGTGCAGATCCTGGGCGATAAACGTATTGGCCGTGGCCAAGCTCGATCGATCGACGGCATTAATCAGCGTGCCGGAAAACACCAGGAACAAAACCCATCCCTTGTAGCCAGAAAAATGGGAACGCACAACGATTCACCTTCTTTCCCCAAAATTCGAACACATGCGGCCCAGACGGGCCCGAAGGCCCGTCCACCCGCCAGCTTACGCGCTCCGGTACAACTTGGTCAGAGAAAACTCCCGGTGACCGAGGACCTCGGCCGCCGTCCGCCGGCCGTTAATCGTACGTACCACCATATCCATCAAACGATCTGCAGCTTGGGCCAGGGTGATTTCTCGGCGCAGCAGACCACTCACGTCCACATCGATATGTTCGGACATCGTCGATA
>NZ_JAILZZ010000021.1:0-46684 GCF_023512215.1 Kyrpidia sp.
TTCCGAGACTCGATCCACACCGGCGTCCGTCGGGGGAGATTCGAGTGCTGTCCGGGGGACATCTTGGGGTTCACCGGCGGCGAGGTCCAGTGCTTCACCTCAGAGCTCAGCGGATGCTCATCCATCCTCTGGAGGCACGTCAGTGTCCTCCTCGTCTTCCACGGCATCCGCCGGTTCGGCTTCTTCTCGATCCGGAGGCCTAGGCGGGACCATCAGCCATCTGCTAAGCAGCTTGGCGAAAAGTCTCTCCCTCCCCTGATCTGCCCGAGGGCGAAGGTCGAAGTGAGTCGGGGTTCTGGTGGGCTCTGTTGCGCCGTGACATTCCTGTGAAGACTTTGCGTCCTTCCGCATGAAACCAGGTTCGTTTGTATATCCTGGCTTATAACTGCAGGAGGGAGGGGCGCAAAATGAATGGCCGCGGGAAGAGCAAGCCGGATCCCGGGTCTGATAACCGGGATCCATCGGCAGCCGGGGAGAAGGCAGGAGACGCCCCGGAGGCGTTCTCGACAGAATCTCCTGATCAACAGCACGGTCCATTTTGCGAGTGCATTTATTGTCTGGGGACTTGACCGGGGATGGCCCGGCAGGTCCTTTTTTCATGGTATACTGGCAGTCGGGACCCCGGACAGGCCGAATCTCCGGGGTGTGATGAATAGAGTAAACTGACTTCTTGTGACCATGGCAAAGGTGTGGATCAATGTGCAAGTGGATCTCGGCGGCTTGCGAATCAGTTATGAGGATCGCGGGGAGGGATTTCCCGTGCTCCTCCTTCACGGGTGGGGCGGGCGGGCCGAAAGTTTCCGGCCGGTGACCGATCGTCTGGCTCAGGGATATCGGGTTCTCGTCCCGGACCTTCCAGGCTTTGGAGAGAGCGCTCCTCCCCCTTCAACTTGGGGAGTGAGGGATTATGCGAAGTTCGTGCTGGAATTTATGAAACATGTTGGTATTTCTAGAGCTCACGTGATCGGACATTCCTTCGGGGGGCGGATCGGCATTGTCCTGGCTGCCACCCACCCGGACCGAGTTGCCCGCATGGTGTTGGTGGACGCAGCGGGGATTCGCCCCCGCCGTTCCTGGAAGTATTATATTCGGGTGTACACATTTAAAACGTTGCGCGCTCTGTACCAACGTCTGCCCGGCAAGGACCGGGACAAACGGTTGGCGCAGTTGTACGAGCGGTTTGGATCGAAAGATTATCGGGAGGCCGGCCCAATGCGGGCTGTGATGGTGAGGGTGATCAACGAGGACCTGCGGCCGTTTTTGCCCCGGATCCGAGCTTCAACCTTGTTGATATGGGGTGAAGAGGATCGGGATACCCCGGTGTGGATGGGCAAGGTCATGGAAAAGGAGATCCCCGATGCGGGACTCGTCGTGTTCCCGGGGGCCGGGCATTTTAGTTATCTCGATCGATTTGCGGACTTTTCCGTGATCGTGGAACGTTTTTTTAAAGGGTGATCGGGTTGGGTATGGGATGGTGGGTCATCGCGGCAGTGCTTTCTCTTCCCGTGGTGGTCGGACGTGGAAAATACCTTCTTCACATGGCGCAGCTGGAAGGGTATCGGCCGGAGCGCTACTTGCGGTGGATGAAGCGAATGCCATCCGCGCTGTGGGAACGCTGGGCCGCCGCGGTGTGGGTGATCGGGTTATTGGTCGGGCTTCTGGTCCCAGGGGATGTTGTCGGCGGGATCGTCTGGGTCGCCTTCGCCGTCGCCCTGTCGGCCCTCGCTATGCGGGGCGTGCGGTTGCCGGCGAAAAAACCGCTGGTGTGGACGTCAAGGGCGAAGCGACTGTACGCGTGTTTTCTCGGGCTGAACTTGGTATTGGGGCTTATTTCCGCCATGGTCGGGCCGAGGTTTGGGTTGCCCGTTCTCGGGTTCATGTTGTGGACGGAACCTTTGTGGATGATGGTGGCGACCGGGCTGATGAGTCCAGTGGAACGGCGTATCAACAACAGATTTTTACGTGCCGCCCGGGAAAAACTCGCTCAGCGCCCGGATCTCATTATCGTGGGCATCACGGGAAGTTACGGGAAAACCAGCACAAAGTTTATTCTCGGCACGCTTTTGACCCAAAAATTCAACGTCCTGGTGACACCGGACAGTTATAATACCCCAATGGGGGTTTGTCGGGTTGTCAATGAGCGCCTGAAACCGGAACATGAAGTTTTCGTGGTTGAGATGGGGGCCAGGCAACCTGGGGACATCCGGGAGTTGGCCGATTTGGTTCACCCGAAAATCGGTGTCCTTACAGCCGTGGGACCGGTGCATCTTGAAACTTTCGGGTCTGTAGAAGCGGTGGCGAGAACAAAATATGAACTTATCAAAAGTTTGCCTCCCGACGGGCTGGCCGTGATGAATTACGACAATCCGTATTGTCGGGAGCTTGCCAAGGAGACGCGGCATGTCCAGGTGGAGGGATATGGTCTGGAGAACCCGGGGACACGGCTTTTCGTGTCCGATGTTCACGTCTCCGAAAAGGGCACGACTTTTGTGCTCGCGGACCGGGAAACCGGGGAATCCGTGTCCTGCCGGACAGATTTGCTCGGTCGCCACCAGGTGCTCAACATTCTCGGTGCGGTGAGCGTCGCCAGGCATCTGGGTCTGTCCCTGCGCCAGATTGCGGCGGGGATTGGGCAACTGCAACCTGTCCCTCACCGTCTACAGTTAATCCGCTCAGGCGGGGTCTATGTGATCGATGACGCCTTTAATGCTAATCCAACCGGGACCGAGGTAGCCCTGGAAGTGCTCAGCGGCTTTTCCGGCCGCAAGGTCGTTGTCACCCCGGGGATGGTGGAATTGGGAGGGGAAGAAGAAAGGTACAACCGGGAGTTCGGCCAGCGGATGGCCCAAGTCTGCGATCATGTCATTCTCGTCGGGCCGGAACGGACGAAACCCATCGCTGCGGGTCTTTTGGACGGCGGGCTTCCCCGGGACCGAGTGTCGGTGGTGACGAGCCTCGAAGAAGCGACGGCGGTGTTGCAGCAGTTGCTGCGGCCGGGGGATGCGGTGTTGTTTGAGAATGATTTGCCTGACAACTACACCCGGTGATAGTCGGTGATGCGGGAGGGAGCCCCATGAAAAAGCTTATTGCGGTCATTTTCGGGGGGCGGTCGGTGGAACACGAAGTTTCCATTGTGACCGCCCAGCAGATCATGTATCAACTCCGCCGGGATCTTTATGACGTGATGCCCCTTTACATCGACAAAGAAGGGGCCTGGTGGACGGGCGATGTACTCGCCAAATTGGAATCTTTTAAGGCAGCCAACCGGAATGCCGCCCTTGCCCAGGCGGCCCGCGTGATCGTGGTCCCGACTCCGGGCGGGGGGGTGATCGAAGATCCCCGGGCTTTGCGAGGGCTTTTTCGCAAACCCCGGCGGTGGACTCCCGATGTCGCGATTCTGGCCACCCATGGAACTTACGGGGAGGACGGGTGTTTGCAAGGGCTTCTTGAGATGGCCGGAATTCCTTACACCGGTCCCGGGGTGCTGGGATCGGCAGTGGGGATGGACAAAATTCTGATGAAAGATGTATTCCGGGCCCAGGGGATCCCGGTGGTGGACTACATGTGGGTCCACCGGGACGAATGGCATGAGCATCCCGATGAGGTGGCGGATCGCGTGGAAGGGGAGTTGCAGTATCCGGTTTTCGTAAAACCCTCCAACCTCGGTTCGTCGGTGGGGATCGGCCGGGCGGAGGACCGGGACGGTCTGTTCCACGCCTTGGATGTGGCAGCGGGGTACGACCGTCGGCTGCTCATCGAGCAAGGGGTGGTCTCGCCCCGGGAGATCAATTGTTCTGTTCTGGCCGATGGCAAGGATCTCCGGGTTTCTCTTTGCGAAGAACCGGTGTCCTGGGAAGTCTTTCTTAGCTATGAAGATAAATACATTCGTGGGAATTTCACCAAGGGCCAGACCGGCCGGCACATTCCGGCGGAGCTGCCGGACGGGGTGACGGAGACGGTGCAGGAGTTGGCTCGCCGGGCTTTTCGCGCCATTCAAGCCCGTGGGGTAGCCCGGGTGGATTTCCTTCTTTCCCCAGACGGTTCGATTTATGTGAATGAAATTAACACCATTCCGGGTTCCCTCTCCTTTTATCTGTGGGAGCCCAGTGGCGTGTCGTTTCCCGATCTCCTTGATAAATTGATCGAAGACGCCTTGGGCGATTACCGGGATAAAAGTCGAAATATCTCTACGTACGATACAGACCTCATCGAACAATTTGGCCGAGGTGGGAAAGTGGGCAGTAAGTCGTCGCCACAAACTTCTTAATTCGACAAACCTCTCCCGATCGGCAGGAACCGCGCGAGGGATGTCGAACCCTCTTATGGAGTGAAATTCATAGGAGGGACGAGATTGCTAGAACGGTGGAATGCCGGGAGGCACGGCGGGTGGATCCGTTTGTCGGTGGCCGGCGCCTTGGCGGCGATGGCGGTAACCCGGGCGGGGGTCGGCCTTGCGGCGAGTGGGGCCCCATCTTTTCCCGACGTGCATCCCGGGGACTGGTATTATCCGGCGGTCAGCGACTTGGCGAATCGGGGCATTGTGCACGGCTCTACGGATG
The DNA here is from genome assembly GCF_023512215.1 of Kyrpidia sp. Lineage (NCBI taxonomy): Bacteria > Bacillati > Bacillota > Bacilli > Caryophanales > Alicyclobacillaceae > Kyrpidia > Kyrpidia sp. The sequence goes on from NZ_JAILZZ010000021.1 coordinate 4,560, forward strand.
GTCGATTCCATCCGGAGGCCTCGGTCACCCGGGCGGAGTTCACAGCCATGGCGGTCCAGGCTTTCGGCTATCATTATACGGTCCTACAGGGTACACAGCCGAAGCAGGTCTTTTCCTCTCAATCGGATGCAATCGCTTACGCTTCCCAGTTTGATCATGCTTTCGTCCGAGATAATCAGACCGGGGCGGTGGTTTGGAACAATTATCCGAGTTCCGACCAGTCCCAGCTACAGCGGGATAGCACCTACTCTCATTTCTCAGATGTTCCCTACGGCGCGTGGTACTGGCCCGTTGTGGAAGGGGCGTGGGCGGCAAACGTCGTTCATGGGGTGGGGGGCGGGCAATTTGCTCCAGATGCCCAGATCGATCGCCAGGACATGGCTGCTTTGCTGATCAACGCCCTGCGGCTGAGCGGGGTGGACCCGGGAAAGGACGTTTTACAGCCCTTCGGGGACGCGGGGCAGCTGAGTACATACGCGGTGGTGCCGGTAGCCATGGCGGTGAAGGTGGGCGTTGTCTCCGGGGATGACAAACGGCTTCTTCATCCCAAGGATCCGGCGAGCCGGGCGGATGCGGCGGCGATGATTGACAAGGCATTGCAGATTCCCCCAGATCAGCTCCAAGCGTGGCAAACTCGAACCATTCAGCAACTTCAAGCGGTTCCTCAACAGGTTAAGTTGTCGCTGGGTCAAACGCAAAAGATCGTGGCCCTGGCCCTGCGGCAGGATGGCGAGGCGGTTCCCGTCAGCGTGAATTGGCAGGTGGAGGGAAACATCGGAACGATCCAAGGGGGAGAATTGCAGGCGAAACAGGCCGGCACCGGTACAGTCATCGGCACCTTGACCACAGCGGATGGCCGGACATTGACCACCAAGATTCCCGTGACTGTGGACGCCTCGGTGCCGGTGCAGGTGGAACTGGCCGTCACCCCCTCCCTCAGTTTGGTGCCTGGGGGACAAGCCCATATCCAGGTGACGCTTCGCGACCCGGCCGGGCAGTTGGTTCCAGGGGAAGTAGATTTGAACGTCAGTGTCTCTGACCCCTCCAAGGGTCATCTCGATACGACAAAAGCTGTCGTCACCGGAGGCATCGGGGATCTGGGGACGTTTACAGCGGGATCCCAGTACGGACCGGTCCAGGTTCGCGCGGATATTGCGACCCAGGGGTGGAAGGGGTCCGGACAGGTGACACTGAATGTGGTTAAAGTGCAGAACCCAGTCAACGGCAAGGGCATCTGGGGAACCTGGGTGGAATGGGGAACCTCCGGTTATGACCCGGACCGAATTGTACAAACGTCGAAACAGGCGGGGGCTAAATATATCTATCTCATTGTCCGGAATCAGCCTGGCGAAGGGACGATCCGTCCCGAGTCCAAGGCCATGCTTGACGCCATCGTTCCCAGAGCCCATGCCGCCGGGATACCTGTTATCGGGGTGGTCTACTTAGTGGATGATCCGGCATTGGATTCGAGCCGGATGTTGACGGTGGCGAAATACACGACGCCGACCGGGGAACGGGTGGACGGCCTTGCGGCCGACATCGAGGAGAGCCCGACTTCGGAGTCCATCAGTGGCACCATGATACCGGTCCGTCAGGCTCTTGGGCCCGATTACCCGATTATCGCCGTGACCTATCCGCCTCATATCAGCACGGCATGGCAGCGATCGGCGACGTACCCGTGGAGCACCTTCGGTCAATATTTTACGATGATCAGCATCATGGACTACTGGCATTACGAAGATCGAGCGTACACGGCGGACGAAGTGCGGAATGAAATCTACAACGAAGCGAAAGCCGCCGCCACTCTGACCGGTCGGCCCGTGGAGGTGATCGGACAAGCGTATCGCATGAACACCGCCTCGGGAAAACCCTTTGCCACGGTGCCCACCGGTGAAGAGGTCACCGCGGCCATGCAGGCGGCGAAAGATGCCGGGGCGTCGGCATTTTCCCTGTATCGCTGGGACACGGCCACTCCCGAAGAGCTGAGCGCATTTCATAATTTTTCCTGGTGAGCCAGGCCGCGCAAGCTTCTCCCTGGGATCGGTGATACTGAGAGAGAATCGGTTCATCGATATCACAGGGGAGGGACGTTACGTGATAAAACCTTGTATGCTGGCGGCCGGCGCCGTCCTGCTGGTGGCGAGTCTCGGGACGTCGGTGCCGGTGTTGGCGGTGGAAGGGCCGCAATCCACGGCACCGGTCCACGGCCGGGCTCATTGGGACATTGACTGGGATGAAGTGCACAGCAGTGTTCAGTTAACGGACGCGCAGAAAAAACAGCTCCGTGTGACCATTGAACAGGCGTACCAGCAAGCGCTCATGCCTCACGCCAAGATTACGGCGAAACAGGCGGAGCAAGCGGCCCTGAAGGCCGAGCCAAAGGGCATGGTCACCGAGGTCAAGCTTCACAGTGTTCACGGGAACGTCGTGTATCTGGTGCACATGAACCGCGACGGGGCGCGATCCTTGGTGGTGGTCGACGCCGGCAACGGCAATGTTTTGGTGCACAAGACCATGATGAAGGCGCACGGCGACGATTGACAAACGAGGGTCCATTTGGGCCGGGCGCTCCCGGAAGGTTTTCTGCCGCTGGGGGCGCCTTGGTTTTTGGACCTTTGAGTTTGTGCGAGATTGGCGAGGGGGATCACCATGAATGAAAAGAGAATTCCGCAGCGGATTTTGTTGGGACCTGGCCCAAGCGACTGTCATCCCGAGGTTCTGAAGGCCATGGCGACCCCCTTAGTGGGACATCTCGATCCGGTTTTCCTCGAACAGATGAACGAGACAATGCAACGGCTGAGACAGGTGTTTCAAACCCGTAACCCGCTGACCCTGGCGATGTCCGGAACGGGCAGTGCAGGGATGGAAACGGTGTTTGTCAATGCCTTGGAACCCGGAGACCGGGTGGTAATCGGCATCTGCGGCGCCTTCGGGGAGCGGATGGTGGACGTCGCCTCCCGTACCGGTGCCGAAGTGATTCAGGTGCGGGCGCCGTGGGGGAAGATCGTCGATCCGGGTCAGATTCAGGAGGCTCTGAAAAGTCACCCGAGAGTGAAAGCGGTGGCGGTAGTTCACGCCGAAACTTCCACGGGGGTTTTACAGCCCCTGGAGGAGATCGGCAGATTTGCCCAGAATTACGGGGCTTTGTTCCTGGTCGATGCGGTGACGTCATTGGGGGGCGTTCCCGTGCCGGTGGAGGAGGCGGGGATCGACGCTTGTTATTCCGGAACGCAAAAATGTCTCAGTGCGCCTCCCGGGCTTTCTCCGGCGACGTTCAGCCCGAGATTCGAAGAAGCGTTGGAGCGCCGCAAGCGAAAAGTCCAGAGTTGGTATCTCGACTTGACGATGGTTCGCCAGTACTGGGGGAGGGAGCGTTTCTATCATCACACCGCCCCCATTACCATGATGTACGCCCTCCACGAGGCCCTGGGATTGTTGTTGGAAGAGGGTTTGGATTCCGTATTCCGGCGGCACCTGGTGAACGGCCGGGCTCTTCAGGCGGGCCTTGAGGCGATGGGTCTCAAGCTGTATGCCGACGAACGGCATCGCCTGCCCCAGTTGACTTCGGTGTGGATCCCGGATGGTGTGGAGGATACTTTGGTGCGCAACCGCCTGCTCAACGAGTACGGGATCGAGATCGGCGGGGGGCTTGGAGAGGTCAAGGGCCGGGTGTGGCGAATCGGGTTGCTCGGCCATTCCAGCCGACGGAGAAATGTCCTGCTCCTACTCGGTGCCCTGGAGCAGATTCTCCGGAGTGTGGGTTACTCGGTGGAATCGGGTATAGGCTGTCAGGCGGCGGAGGGGGTGTACCGGGATTTTTTGGCTAAGGAGTGAATTCGCTGCCGACACTTTTGCGCGGTTTTCGGCGTACCTGTATCGTAACAGGTTTCAAGTGAATCCCCCCGGGACATAACTGGTAAGGAACCTAGGAGAAGAGGGGGACCTCGCAGATGGACGATCTCCGCGTGGCCGCCGTGTTTCGCGCTTCCGCCCATCGGATGACCGTATATGAGCGGATGAAAACCTGGCGCGGTTCCGATGTAAGCACCGCGGTATCCCATACACCCCAAGCGACAGTTTATACGTCCTGCAGTTCCACGGGGGTGGTGCGGGTCCGGGCGGAAGAGGACAACCTGTCCGGGAGTGCCAGTTTTTACGGTGAGCCGGCGGCACTCGGTTGCAGCGGTCTGGTGACGGCCTGGCTCGACTTGCTCAAAACGGTGGAGGCCGGAGGCACCGCCTATGTGACGTGGAAAGGGCGCATCAGTGAGGTGCGCTTCAGCCGAGGTCTACTGTTTTGGGAAGCGGTGGGGCGAGTGGAATGGGATCAGCGGACCGACTGGGATTTACTTATTGAGAAGGAAACCTGGACAGGTCACGTGCACCGATATCTGGATCTGCTCGCCCAAGCCTTGGTGGTGCCAGACCCCGAGGCGCAGAAAAAGGCGGTATCCGAGTTGGCCCGGGCCCAGCAACACCTCCAGCGGGTGAACCAGGAACTCTCCGCCAGGCGGGGCGCCCAGGTGGCGATTGGCCGCAGTTCCGGCGGCCGGGGATGACGGAAGCCGCCTGTCCATCCGATGCAAGCGGGGTGTCACTTTGTCCTTCGGACAGCCGAGTCTCGGGCGGCTGTCTTTTTTCTTCGCGCCAACGCCCCTCAATCATGTCCCGAAATCGCTTTTTTGCTATGATGGAGAGCGGGGGGAAGTGCGGTGCGTCATTCGGTGCTCGTTTTTATCTGTGCGGTGGAACCCCTACAGGTGTTGTTGCTCAAGCGAACGGCGGAGCGGGGGGGATGGTGGCAACCGGTAACAGGGCACGTGGAGCCGGGGGAGCGGCCGGAGGAGGCGGCGGGGCGGGAAACCCGGGAGGAGACGGGGTGGATGCCGGACCGGTTGATCAGGACTCCCTGGACGGCCCAGTTTGAGCATCTGGGGCAAACATACCGGCACACCGTCTGGATCGCTTGTTGCCCTCGTCCTTTCGTACCGCACCTGAGCAGCGAGCACACCGACAGCCGCTGGGTGGATCCCGGCAGGGCCGAAAAGATGCTTTTTTGGCCGGACAATCGAGAATTGTTGTTTCGCGTTACGGATTGGTTGGAGCGACAAAGGAGGATGGATGGTGGGATTACTTGACGGCAAGAAGGCATTGGTCATGGGGGTGGCCAACGACCGAAGCATCGCCTGGGCCATCGCCAAGGCCCTGGCGGACCAAGGGGCGGAACTGATCTTTACATATCAAGGCGAACGGCTGGAACGCCGGGTTCGGGAGTTGGCGGAGCAGATTCCGGGATCGTTGTTATTTCCCTGCGATGTGAGCCGGGATGAGGACCTGGATGCGTTGAAGGAAATCCTCGATCAACAGGTGGGCGCCCTTCACGTCCTGGTGCACAGTATCGCTTTTGCGAAAACCGAGGAGCTCTCCGGGCTTTATGTGGATACCTCCCGGGAAGGGTTCGCCGTGGCCCAGGAGATCAGCGTCTACTCCTTGACGGCAGTGCTCCAGCGCCTGCGGGGGCTTTTGGCCAAAGAAGGCGGGAGTGTCATCACCATGACCTACATGGGTTCGGAGAGAGTCATGCCGAATTACAATGTGATGGGGGTGGCCAAGGCGGCCCTGGAATCCAGTGTGCGCTATCTGGCGGAGGATCTCGGCCCTGATGGGATTCGGGTGAACGCCATCTCGGCGGGTCCCATCCGCACCCTGTCCGCAAAGGGAATCAAAGATTTCAACAGCATTTTAAAAATCATCGAAGAAAAAGCGCCCTTGCGGAGGAATACCGACCCGGCGGAGGTGGGGGATACGGCGGTCTTCTTGGCCAGTTCCATGTCCCGGGGCATTACCGGGGAAATCATTCACGTCGATAACGGGTATCACATCATGGGGGTTTGAGTGGTTGGACAGTAAGGAGTAGATTGGCTTGGAAAAAAGGCAGTCCTCGGATCCGGAGGGCTGCCTTTTTGATCAGGTGTTCCACAAGGCCTCCCAGGGTATCGGCCAAGCATCGCCGGGGGACGGGAGGGAAGCGCGGGTCCCGTGCCCAGAACCCCCGGGCCCGGGTGACTACTTCGTCGACTTATCGGCCTCAAAATGTTTGAGAAATCCCTTGTTCAGCCATTCACCGCCGTCCAGGGTCACAACTTCCCCGGTCATGAAACCTGCGTAATCGGAGACGATGAACGAGGCAAGCCTGGCAACCTCTTCGGGCTGCCCGAACCGCCCTGCGGGGATCTCTTGTTTCAGGCGTTCTTCGATCGTCTTGGTCGGCCACAGCTTGTCTGCCCCGCCCGTGTGTTCGATGGGACCCGGGGCGATGGCGTTGACCCGGATGCCGTACCTGGCCCATTCCACCGCCAAGGTTCGGGTCATGGCCACGACCCCGGCTTTTGCCGCAGCCGAGTGGACAGTGCCGGGTCCGCCCGTCCAGGCGTAGGTGGCGACGATGTTGAGGATGTTTCCACCTCGCCCGGATTCGATCATCTCTTTTCCCATCGCCCGGGAGCAGTAGAACGTTCCATTGAGGACGATGCCGACCACGGCGTTCCACCCGTTGACCGACAACTGTTCGGCCGGGCAGACGAAATTGCCCGCGGCATTGTTGACGAGGATATCGATCTGGCCGAAGGCTTGGCGCGTTTCTGCCACCCAGCGATCGACGTCCGCAGGATTGCGGACATCCCCTGCGACGGCCAACACCCGGGCTCCCGGGGTGCGGCTGAGTAGATCCTGGGCGGCGGCATTCAAGCGTTCTTCATTGCGTCCGGTGATGACGATGTGGGCGCCAAGCCGGGCGAATTCGCCGGCGATAGACTTTCCCAGGCCAGAACTGCCTCCGGTGATCACCGCGACGCGGTTTTTTAAGGTATCAGGACTTAACATGGGCGATTCTCCTTTTAAGAGTGATAGGGAAGGGATGTAGATAGAGTTGATTCATTAGATTCGAGAGGATTGGTCGATTTTCCTGCCAGAACGACCGTTTGGTTGCAGGAATTTGGGCAACAGTCCGTTGACGGACGGGAAAAGGACACGTAAGATGGTACCAGGAAACCTGATCGAACGCTCGCTCGGCGTTTGGCCGACCGAAGAAATGTCGAAAGGAGGGGGGCGGGGTGTGCCCGCAAAAGCACATTCCCTCGGCGGTCAAGGATCCCAAACTGATCGAAACCCGAAGACAGCAGATTGTGGCTGCCGCGGTGAATCTCTTTGTGAAAAAAGGGTTTCACGGCACCACCACCCGGGAGATCGCCCGGGAGAGCGGACTGAGCATCGGAGCCCTTTATGAATACGTGGAGTCCAAAGAGGACGTGTTGTACCTGGTTTGCGACAATATCCACACCACCCTTGAGACGCGGCTCCGGCGAACCCTCACCGAGGCGGGCAACGGCCGGGAGAGCCTGCGGTCGGCCATTCGACAGTATCTGTACGTGATGGACGATATGCAGGATGATGTGCTGCTCATCTACCAAGAAAGCAAATCTTTGCCCCTGGAGGCCCTGCGCTTTGTGCTGGGAAAAGAAGAGCAGATTACCGGGATATTTGCCGACATTTTGCGCCGGGGGATCGAGGACGGCAGTCTTCGCCTGGACCCCGGGGCGGTGACGCTGATGGCCCATAACATTATTGTGCTCGGTCAGATGTGGGCCTTTCGCCGATGGGCGTTGCAGCGGCATTATACGCTGGAGGAGTACATCAGGGTTCAGACGTCCCTCTTGCTCAACGAACTCATGAGTCCAGACGAGACGGATGACACAGATACACACGATAAAAAAGAACAGGGGGAAGCTGTCGGTGGAAACTGAAGTGTATCGGCCGCAGCACCAGGTGCGTTTCGTGACGGCTGCCAGCTTGTTCGACGGCCACGACGCGGCGATCAACATTATGCGGCGCCTGTTGCAACGCTCCGGAGTGGAGGTGATCCACCTCGGGCACAACCGCTCTGTGGAAGAAATCGTGAATGCCGCCATCCAAGAAGACGTGCAGGGGATTGCAGTCAGTTCTTACCAAGGCGGGCATATGGAATTCTTTAAATACATGTATGATCTCCTGCAAGAGCGGGGAGCGGGGCACATCCTGATTTTCGGCGGCGGCGGGGGGGTGATCATTCCCGAGGAGATTCGCGAACTCGAAGCATACGGCATCGCGAAGATTTTCTCCCCCGAGGACGGCCGGGAGATGGGGCTTCAGGGGATGATCAATCATATGATTCGGTTGGCGGATCACCCCACCCCCACCCGGTTGGCCGAGTCAGGTGCGGAGGTGCCCCTCACTCCCACCGAGGTGCGCCGAGTGGCCGAGTGGATCACCTTGGCGGAACGCCGGGTGGTGGAGAAACATCCGGAATGGGACGAGATCTTCGCCCGGCTGCGGGAAATGCGCCGGCCGGTTCCCGTGGTGGGGATCACCGGAACTGGGGGTGCGGGCAAAAGTTCGTTAACCGATGAATTGCTTCGCCGGTTTTTGCGCGTCTATCCTGATAAAACTTTCGCCGTTCTCAGCGTGGACCCATCCAAACAGAAGACTGGAGGCGCATTGCTCGGTGACCGGATCCGAATGAATGCCCTGGCCAGCCCCAGGATTTACATGCGAAGTCTGGCCAGTCGACGATCCGGGTCTGAACTGAGCGCCGCCATGGACGAGGCCCTGGATGTGGTCCGGGCGGCCGGATTCGATCTGATTATCGTGGAGACCAGCGGTATCGGCCAGGGTGATGCCGAGGTGGCCCGGGTTGCGGATCTGAGCATCTATGTGATGACCAGCGAATTCGGAGCGCCGAGCCAACTGGAAAAAATCGATATGCTCGATTATGCCGATTTTGTTGTCATCAACAAGTTCGACCGCAAAGGCTCCGAAGATGCGCTTCGGGAGGTGCGAAAGCAGTACCGGCGCAACCACAATCAGTTCGAGGGTCCCGATGAGTCGCTTCCGGTCTACGGGACCATTGCCAGCCAGTTTAACGATCCGGGCACCGATCGCTTCTTCAAGGCCTTGACCGATCGGCTGGCCCTACAGTTTGGGGAGACGTGGCGGGGCGATTACACGCCCGGGGCGATGGACAGCCGCAAACCAGGCGTCATCCCTCCCGAACGGACCCACTACCTCGCAGAAATTGTAGACACGATACGACGCTACAAACGTTGGGTCGAGGAACAGTCGTCTATTGCAAGGAAAATTTACCAACTGGAAGGGGCCAGGACGGTGTTGGCCGAGGCGGCCGGGGAAGGGGAGGCGGTCCCCCTTCAGGAAATCGACCGACAACTGGCCCATTTTTGGGAACAACTGCATCCCGACTGCAGAAAAGCCCTGGAGGAGTGGCCGAAACTGAAGGAGAGGTATCGCCAGGACGAACTGGTGATGAAGGTCCGGGATCGGGAGATTCGCCAGCCTTTGTACACCACGAGCCTGTCAGGTACCCGGATTCCCAAAGTAGCCCTGCCGCGATACGAGGATTACGGGGAGGTTCTGCGCTGGATCCTGTTGGAGAACGTTCCGGGTTCCTTCCCTTATACCGCCGGGGTGTTTCCCTTGAAGCGGACCGAAGAGGAGCCCCGCCGGCAGTTTGCCGGGGAAGGTACTCCGGAGCGCACGAACCGGAGGTTTCACTATCTCAGCCAAAATGACACGGCGAAACGCTTGTCCACCGCTTTTGACAGCGTGACCCTGTACGGCCAGGATCCCGATCGGCGACCCGACATCTACGGCAAAATCGGGGAGAGCGGGGTCAGCGTCTGCACCCTGGACGACATGAAAAAGCTGTATGAGGGTTTTGACCTGTGCGCTCCCAATACAAGCGTGTCCATGACCATCAACGGGCCGGCGCCGATTTTACTTGCCATGTTTCTCAACACCGCCATCGACCAACAGGTGGAGGCATTCCGGCGGGAGACGGGCCGGGAGCCTTCCCGGGAGGAATACGAAGAGATTAAAGCCAGGACCTTGCGCACGGTCCGGGGGACGGTGCAGGCGGATATCCTGAAAGAGGACCAGGGGCAGAATACCTGCATTTTCTCCATCGATTTTGCCTTGCGGATGATGGGGGATATCCAGGAATATTTTATTGCGCACCAGGTCCGCAATTATTACTCGGTGAGCATCAGTGGCTATCACATTGCCGAAGCCGGGGCGAATCCCATTACCCAGTTGGCCTTTACTCTGTCCAACGCTTTTACCTATGTGGAATACTATCTGTCCCGGGGCATGAAAATCGACGATTTTGCCCCGAATCTGTCGTTTTTCTTCAGCAACGGCATGGACCCGGAGTACAGTGTGATCGGGCGGGTGGCCCGGCGGATTTGGTCCACGGCGATCAAATATCGATACGGCGGCAATGAGCGGAGTCAAAAACTGAAGTATCATATTCAAACGTCCGGCCGGTCGCTGCACGCCATGGAGATCGATTTTAACGACATTCGCACCACCCTGCAGGCGCTGCTGGCCATTTACGACAACTGCAATTCCCTGCATACAAACGCTTACGACGAGGCGATCACCACCCCCACGGAGGAGTCGGTCCGGCGGGCGATGGCGATCCAGATGATCATCAACCGGGAATTCGGCCTGGCGAAAAATGAAAATCCGCTTCAAGGGGCGTTCATCATTGAGGAGTTGACCGACCTGGTGGAGGAAGCGGTGCTTCAGGAGTTTTTGCGGCTCAATGACCGGGGAGGAGTGCTCGGGGCCATGGAGACCCAATACCAAAGGGGAAAGATCCAGGATGAGTCGTTGTACTACGAACAACTGAAGCATACGGGGCAGTTGCCCATCATCGGGGTCAACACGTTTCTCAATCCAAAAGGCCCATCCGAGACCGAGCACACCACCATTGAACTCGCCCGGGCGACCCGGGAGGAGAAAGAAGAACAGCTTCGCAACCTCCGGGCCTTTCAGGAGCGCAACCGAGATCGGGCACCCCAGATGCTCCGCAGACTGCAGCGGGTGGCCACCGAGGGCGGAAACATTTTTGCGGAGTTGATGGAGACGGTTCGATACTGCAGTCTCGGCCAGATCACGGCGGCGCTGTTCGAAGTCGGGGGCCAGTACCGGCGGAACATGTGACGATAGAGGGAGAGGGTTCGAACGCAACCGGGTCGGGTCGTCCCAAAGCGGCCCGGCTTTGTTGTGCGCTGATGAGGATGAGGTACGCATCATCCTCCTGGGGAGACGGAACGATGGTGACGTCTATAAGCGGCCGGGGAGAATGAGGGATTGATCACCGCTGGCCTTGAGGTGTCGCGGTGAACCTGTCGGCCGCCCTTTGCGGATGCGAGCCCCATGAGCAAAGGGACAGGAAGGGAGCGCAGTCCCTTCCTGTACGACACAATCGGATTCTTGCTCTGTGATCCAAGTTACCGACTGAACAATCCCGGGTCGGCCCAGATCAGAACCCCGTTCTGACCGCCAAATCCAAAAGAGTTGCTCATAGCCACGGCGATATGCCGCCTCCGGGGCCCGTCCAACACCAAGTCCGGAGGTGCTTCCGGGTCCGGCTGCCGACAATGAAGAGTGGGGGGAATCCACCCGGTCTCAATCGACTTAATGCTAACAATGCTCTCCACCGCTCCGGCGGCTCCCAGGAGGTGGCCCATCCCTCCCTTGGTGGAACTGACCGGAATCTGGTTGAGATGTCCCCCGAAAACCCGGCGCAACGCCAGGGATTCGGCTCGATCCCCGGCGGTGGTGGCCGTGGCATGGGCGTTGATGTAATCGATGTCCGCCGGACCCAGCCCTGCGCTGTACAGAGCCCGCTCCATTGCCAGCACCGCGCCGGTGCCGTCGGGATGTGGGGCTGTCTCGTGATATGCATCGTTGGATGCCCCGTAACCCACCAAGACCGCGTAGACCTTTGCCCCCCGGGCCCTCGCCCGATCCAGAGGTTCCAAGATCAGGGCTGCCGCTCCTTCTCCCATCACCATTCCGGTTCGGTCCACGTCAAAGGGCTTACACCAAGTGGAAAGATCTCCCCCTCCCTCCATGGCCACGGCGCCGGCTGAGCGCAGGCCGCCCAAGGCCGTGGGCGTGAAAAGACTCTCGGAACCGCCCGCCACCACTTGGTCAACGATGCCCAGCCAGAGCCATTGAAGGGCTTCCCCCAGGGCGTTCGCCGAAGCGGCGCAAGCCGTGGTGTAGGTCATCGCCGGGCCCCGGATTCCGTAGTGCATGGCCAGGGCCGCTTCGGCGGCATTGGGAATCGCCTTTGAAACCACCCGGGGCCCGACCCGGCCCTCGGGATGTTTCGCCAACCGCACCGCTTCCTCTTCATAGCTGGGAAGCCCGCCAAAAGCGGTTCCCCAGGCGATCCCCGTCCGATTGGCGTTGACTCCCCGCAACTCGAAAGGATCCTCCTCCGCTGTCCAACCCGCGTCGGCCATGGCTTCGGCGGCCGCCACCAGGGCCAATTGGGTGCTTCGATCCGTGTCCCGGACCGTTTTTTTGGGCAAATGGTCCATGGGTGAAAAATCTTTCACTTCGGCCACGGCGGGGCTAAAGTGGGCGATGCGGGCGTCAGACGGTGCTCCCACCGCTGTGCGGCGCCCCATGATCGCGTTCCACAGCCGCTGGACGCCCGAGCCAAAAGGAGTGACCGCGCCCATCCCGGTCACGGCGACGGGAGTGAATACAGGATTGCGCCTCATTGCCGCCGCCCTTCTCGGTAGGAAGCTGGTTGAGTGAGACGCTCCTGGGCCATCTCTTGCAGTTTGAACTTCTGAATCTTTCCGGTCCCCGTCATTGGCCACTGCCCGGGCTCCACGAACCAGACGTACCGGGGGACCTTGAATTTGGCCAAGCGGTCTTGACACCAACGAGCGACCTCTCTCCGGGTCAAGGTAGCCCCGGGCTTGAGTTCAATAAAAGCAGCTCCTACCTCGGTGGTTAAGGGATCGGGCACTCCCACCACGTACACCTGGCCGACGGCTGGATGGCGGGAAATCACTTCTTCCACTTCCTTTGGTGAGACGTTTTCTCCAGACACTTTGTACATCTCCTTACTGCGGCCGAGAAATTCGATATATCCGTTTTCATCGATGCGACCGAGATCTCCCGTGCGGAACCAGCCATCCTTATCGATCACCGCCGCTGTTTCTTCGGGCTTGTTGTAGTAGCCCCGGGTGACGATGTTGCCCCGGGCGGTCAATTCCCCGACGGCGCCTTCCGGCAGGTCTTCGCCGGTGTAGGGATCGACCACTTTGTACTGGACATTCGCCCCGCCGAACTCCGGCAGGCCGGTGGACCCCGCCGGCTTGATCCGTCCCACCCGGCTGACCACAATATCGATGGGATCTCCCACCTCGGTGTGTACAGTGGAAGCTGTCACCTCCGTTCCCCCGTAGCCAGTGCAAATTTCACGGACGCCCAGCTCCTTGACCGCCCGCTCCCAGATGGGCACCGGCGCCGGGGCGGCGGCACACATGAGGGAATGAAGGGCTCCCAGGTCAAATCGTTCCCGGTCCGGATGGTTGAGGATCGCCACAAGCATCGACGGCACGCAAAGGAAATCGGTAGCTCGGTGGGTTTCCATGAGAGCGAGAGCCTCCCGGGGATGGAACTCGGGCATCGAAATGATCGCGCCGCCGACAAAAGAAACAGCGAGCAGGCCTTCTTCGTAAGCGAAGACGTGGTAATACGGCAAAGGGGTAAAAATTCTCCGGCCTTCTTCAAAGGCTCGGCTGAGGGTGGTGCTGTACGCGCAGCGCAAAAAATTGTCGTGGGTGAGCATCACGCCCTTGGGAAGTCCCGTGGTTCCGGATGTATAAATGATATCGCTCACTTCATCGGGATACTCGGACTGCCGCATTCGCTCTTCCAGGGCCTGGTCCGAGACGGAGGAAGACTGCTGTAAAAAGGATTCCCAAGACAGAAAGGCACCCTCCCGGGCACCGGCGCCATCCCCGATGTACACCACTTGCTGGAGCTTACGTTCCCCTTCATCGTCCATCCGAGCGAGGAGCCGGGTCACCGCAGGACCGTGTTTCATCCCACCTGCCGACCAATGCATCACGAGCCAGCGGCTGTCTGACTGGCGAATCATGTAGTGCAGTTCATCTTCCCGCAGGAGGGTGTTTAAAGGAACGGCCACCGCTCCCACCATGGCCACGGCGAATTTCACGAACACATACTCGGGTTCATTGGCCATCAGGAGGGCGACGTGGTCCCGGCGCTTCACGCCGAGGGCCAGCAGGGCCTTCGCCACCGACCGGGCTTGCTGCCAAACTTCTCGGTAGCTGTAGTTCCGGTCGGCCGTCATAATAAATGGGCGATCGGCGAACTCCCGGCACATTTCCTGCATGTGGGATGTGAGTGTCCGGCGGGGCCAGGTGGGGAATCGACTTTCGAGCCACCTTCGTCGCTCCGAAGGACTGCGTACCATAACGACACCTCCCTGTGGATTCGTTGATTTTCGACGTTTCTGTTACAATAGTACATCAAATACGCGATGCATGGTTGTATTTCCTGCAAGTTTGCCGATGACGACGGTTTCCTTCCCAGGATGGAGAAAGACGGCAGGAAAATCCGTTTTCGATCTCGAATTATGCTATACTGGGAGTGTGGATATACGAGGCTGAAGTGGCGGCTGGATCTTCCGACTGTTTGGTTGATGTTCATGGAAAGGCGAGATGGTGAGGAGGATTGTGAATGACCACAACGATCAACCGAGTTGCGGTTCTGGGCTCCGGCGTGATGGGAGCGGCCATCGCAGCGCATCTGGCGGGGGTGGGCCTCGAGGTGGAATTGCTCGACATGGTCCCTTCGTCCCTCACAGAGGCAGAAAAGGCCAAAGGGTTGACCCTGAGTGACCCGGAAGTTCGCCTGCGAATTGTCCGAACAGGGCTCGAGCGGGCTCTCAAAGCGAGACCGGCGGCATTTTATACCCAGCGGGCGGCGGACCGGATCCGGATTGGTAATTTCGAAGACCATCTGGATCGCATTGCGGACTGCCAATGGATTATCGAAGTGATCGTGGAAAATCTCGAAGCCAAGCGAGCACTTCTCAAGCATGTTGAAGCCTATCGGCGCCCCGGCACGGTGGTCAGTTCGAATACCTCCGGCGTGTCCATCACGAAGATGGCGGAAGGGCGATCCGAAGAGTTTCAAGCCCATTTTTTGGGCACTCACTTTTTCAACCCGCCCCGGTATATGAAATTGCTGGAGATCATCCCCACGGCGAAAACCCGGCCCGACGTGGTGGAGGACATGTGCCAGTTTGCCACTCGGGTACTGGGCAAAGGCGTCGTCGTGGCCAAGGACACGCCGAATTTTATCGCCAACCGCATCGGCACCTACGGACTTCTCGCCACGGTCCAGGCCATGTTAGAGGACGGGTACACTGTGGAAGATGTGGATGCCGTGTTCGGTCCGGCCATGGGTCGACCCAAGAGCGCGGTCTTTCGGACCTTGGACCTTGTCGGCATTGACACCTTTGTGCACGTGGCGCACAACGTCCGGGATAGTGTTTCCACCCCGGAGGAGAAAGCGGCTTTCGAGGTCCCGCCTTTCATTCTAGAGATGGTGAAGCGTGGTTGGATTGGAGAGAAGGCGGGCCAGGGAATTTATAAACGGGTCAAGAGCGAGGCCGGACGGGAGATCCTGACCCTGGATCCGTCGACGATGGAGTACCGGCCGAGAAAGAAGGCGGAGTATCCGTCTCTAACCCAGGCCAAGTATGCCACGTCCCTTGGCGACAAGATTCGGGCGCTACTGTTCGGCAAGGATCGGGCATCGGCGCTCGCCTGGAAGGTGACAAAGAAGACGCTGCTATACACGGCCTCGAAGATCCCCGAGATTGCCGATGACATCTTGGCGGTGGATCGGGCGATGAAGTGGGGGTTCAACTGGGAACTGGGTCCATTCGAACTGTGGGACCTGATCGGGGTGCGCGAGGCGGTGGAGCGCATGAGGGTCGAAGGAGAGGCGATCCCCCCACTGGTGGAAGATCTTCTGGCCCAGGGTCTGGACAGTTGGTATCACAAGGAGCCCGGCCGGGTCGGGCGGTTTATGCCGGATAAAGAAGTGCGGTACACGGAAGAACCGAAAGAGTGGATCCATCTTCCTCGGCTGAGGGAAGAGGGCAAGGTGGTGATGGAGAACAGCGGGGCGGCCCTGTACGATCTGGGGGACGGGGTGGCCTGCCTGGAGTTTCGGTCACCACATAACGCCATCGGCCCGGATGTGGTGGAGATGATGTTCAAAGCCGCGGAAGAGGTCTCGAAAAACTGGCGGGGCCTCGTGATCGGAAACCAGGCGAAAAACTTCTCCGTTGGCGCCAACCTGTTTCTCATCCTCATGGGGGTCCAGGAAGAGGAATGGGACGAGGTGGAGATGGCCGTCAACCAGTTCCAACAGGCCAACATGCGCCTGAAGTATCTCGACAAACCGGTGGTGGCGGCGCCTTTTGCCATGACTCTCGGCGGCGGGGCCGAGGTGTGTTTTGCGGCGTCCAGGGTGCAAGCATCGGCAGAGACCTATATGGGCCTGGTGGAGACCGGGGTGGGCGTGATTCCCGGGGGAGGAGGTACTAAGGAGTTGCTCCTTCGAGCCATCGAGGGTGTCCCGGAAAAAAGCGGGGTAGACCTGCAGCCTCTCGTCAATCGTACCTTTGAAACCATCGCCATGGCCAAGGTCAGCACCAGTGCCGCGGAGGCCAAGGAGATGGGATTTCTGCGAGCCGGCGACGGCATCTCGGTCAACCCTGACACCTTGTTGTACGATGCCAAGCGCAAAGTCCTTCAGTTGGCGGAGAACGGGTACCGGCCTCCCGTCAGGAGAAAGATCCCGGTCGTGGGAGAACCCGGCTATGCCGTCATGGCGGTGGGGGCGTACACTCTCCGCATGGGCGGATATATCAGCGAACACGACGAGAAGATTGCGAAAAAGTTGGCCTGGGTGTTGGCGGGCGGAAGTGTGCCCGCAGGGACTCTCGTATCGGAACAGTACCTGCTCGATCTGGAAAGGGAGGCGTTTTTGTCTCTGGCCGGGGAGCCCAAGACACAGGAGCGAATGGCCTATATGCTCAAACACAATAAACCGCTGCGGAATTAGTGATGGGGAAGGCAAAAACTGCGTAGATGAGATCGGGAGATGAAGAGGGGGAGAGCGATGCGGGAAGCAGTGATTGTGTCCGGGGTGCGCACCGCGGTGGGCAAGGCGCCGAAGGGTGCTTTGCGCGAAACCCGGCCGGAGGACCTCGCGGGGCTCGTGGTGGCCGAAGCCCTGCGCCGGGTGCCGCAGGTGGAACCCGCCGAAGTGGAGGATGTGATCATCGGTTGCGCCATTCCTGAAGCAGAACAGGGGATGAACCTCGGGCGGATCGTGGCCTTGAGAGCGGGTTTGCCGACATCGGTGCCCGGAGTGACTGTCAATCGATTCTGTTCATCGGGGCTTCAGACGATCGCCATGGCGGCGGAGCGAATCATGGCCGGATTTGCAGACGTGATCGTGGCCGGGGGCGTGGAGAGCATGAGCCTGGTCCCCATGACCGGCCACACCGTGCGCCCAAATCCCTATCTGGTCGAACATTATCCCCAGGTGTATTTGTCCATGGGGCTCACCGCTGAGCAGGTGGCCCGGAGGTTTGACGTGAGCCGGGAGGATCAGGATGCTTTTGCGCTCCGCAGCCATCAGCGGGCCGCCCGGGCGATTGACGAGGGACTGTTTCGTGACGAGATTGTTCCGGTCCCGGTGACCCGCACGGTGGTGGGTGAGGACGGCAAAGTGGTGAAAACGTCCTTTGAGTTCGTCGAAGACGAAGGGGTGCGCCGGGATACCTCCCTGGAGGCTTTGGCGCAACTGCGTCCGGCCTTTGCCAAGGACGGCACCGTGACAGCGGGCAATTCCTCCCAGACCAGTGACGGCGCGGCGGCGGTGGTGGTCATGTCCGCCGAACGGGCGGCGCAGCTCGGCTTGGAGCCAAAGCTGATTTTCCGCAGTTTTGCCGTGGGGGGCGTCGACCCGGATATCATGGGCATCGGGCCCGTAGAGGCGGTGCCCAAAGCCCTGAAAAAGGCCGGCCTGTCCATCGACGACATCGATCTTTTTGAGCTCAACGAAGCATTTGCCGCCCAGTCCCTGGCGGTGATGCGGAAACTCGGGATGGATCCGGAAAAGACCAACGTCAACGGAGGGGCCATCGCTTTGGGCCATCCCCTGGGCTGCACCGGCTCGAAGTTGACCGTCTCCCTGATGAACGAGATGCGCCGCCGGGGCAGCCGCTACGGGGTGGTTACCATGTGTATCGGAGGAGGCATGGGGGCGGCCGGAGTATTTGAACGCCCCTAGTGCTTGGTCAAATCGTCCTGGGATGCTGTCTCGGGATGTCTTAGAAACGATCGAGAGAGGAGTGGCATCATGGAAGAACAAAAAAAGGTCAAGGGTGGAGAATTTTTGGTGGGCCCGGTGGATCCCGCCAGTGTGTTTACACCGGAGGATTTTACCGAGGAGCACCGCATGATCGCCAAGACCACGTACGATTTTTGCGTCGGCGAGGTGCAACCCCGGGATGCCGAGATCGAAGCCCAGAATTTTGACGTCACTGTCGGGTTGTTGAAAAAGGCTGGAGAGCTGGGGCTGCTTGGCGCGGATGTCCCCGAGGAATACGGGGGCCTTGGACTGGACAAGATCAGTTCCACCCTGATTACCGAGTATGTCACCTATGGCGGGGCCTTCGCCCTTTCCCATGGGGCTCACGTCGGCATCGGGACCCTTCCCATCGTGTATTTCGGCAATAAGGCCCAGAAGGAAAAATATCTTCCAAAGCTCGCGTCCGGCGAGTGGCTGTCCGCTTACGCCCTGACCGAACCCACCTCGGGATCGGACGCCCTCGGGGCGAAAACCACGGCGGTGTTAAATGCCGAAGGTACCCACTATATCCTCAACGGCACGAAGCAGTTTATCACCAACGCCGGGTTTGCCGACCTGTTTATCGTCTACGCCAAGGTGGACGGGGAAAAATTCACCGCCTTCATCGTCGAGCGCGGATTCCCCGGGGTTTCCACCGGTCCGGAAGAGAAGAAGATGGGGATCAAGGGCTCTTCTACCCGGCAGCTCATCCTTGAAGATGTGCCGGTTCCGGTGGAGAATGTGTTGGGCCAGATCGGCAAGGGCCATCTGATCGCCTTCAATATCCTGAACATCGGCCGTTACAAATTGGCCGCGGGCTGTGTCGGGTCTTCGAAGATCGCCCTGGCCATGTCTGCAAAATACGCCAAGGAACGAAGCCAATTCGGCAAACCCATCGCCGAGTTTCCGCTCATTCAGAACAAATTGGCCACCATGGCGGTTCGCACCTTTGCGGCGGAGTCTGTGATTTACCGGACGGTGGGGTTGTTTGACCGGCAGCTGCAGGATTTTGACCTCACCCAGGACGAGGTGGGCATGCAGGCCGCTGCGGCCATCGGGGAGTACGCTTTGGAATGTTCCATCAATAAGGTGTTCGGCTCCGAGGTGCTCGACGCCGTGGCGGATGAGAACGTCCAGATTCACGGCGGCTACGGCTTTATCGCTGAATACGGTGCCGAGCGCATCTACCGGGATTCCCGGATCAATCGAATTTTTGAGGGGACGAATGAGATCAACCGCATGTTGATCCCCGGCATGTTGATGCGCAAGGTCATGAAGGGCGAGCTGCCCCTGCTGCAAAAAGCCCAGCAGCTGCAGGGTGAACTCATGTCCGGGAGTGTTACCGGGGTGGAGGACGGCGGGTTCCTGGGAGTCGAGCGGGGCCTGATCGAACAGGCGAAGAAGATTTTCCTTCTGGCGGCGGGCACAGCAGTGCAAAAATATCAGGCGAAGTTGGAACAGGAACAAGAGGTCCTCGCTGGTTTGGCCGATTTGGTCATCGACATCTTTGCCATGGAAAGCGCGGTGCTGCGGGCGGTGAAATTCGCCCAGGCCCATGGGGAAGAGAAGGCCGGGCTCATGGCGGATATGGCCCGCTGCCAGGTTTATGAAGGGTTTGACCACTTGGAGACGACCGCCCGGTCGGTTCTTGCGGCGGTGGAAGAGGGGCAAACTCTCGCGATGATGCTGGCGGGGCTGAGGAAACTGGCCCGGAGGACTCCGGTGAACATCGCGGCCCTGAAGCGGCGGATTGCGGCCCGGATTCTCGATGCCGAAAAATACGTGGTTCAGTGATCGATAAAAGTGCCGGTGGTGATCGCCGCCGGCCAACCGGCTCCTGGAAAGGGGCCGGTTTTTTCCTGCGGGCAAGGGGGCCGGAGTGGCTTCAGGTTTGGATAATCAGGCTCCGCGTCCCTGGGATCCGCCTTCGCCTAAAGCGTCCCGGGACGGTCGGCCATATGCTGTAGGGTAGGGTGAAAGGGGGAGTGGCATATGGCTGACGCCGCATGGGCGCAGCAACACGGACTGCGAATTCCCTTTCCCGTGGATTGGGACTGGTGCCGCAGATGGAAGGGACAATGGGTCGAAGTACGGACCCGGACAGCGGTGTATCGCGGCACCTTGGTGGAAGTGGTGGAAAAAGGTCTGTATCTGCGCGTGCACGAAGCTCTGGCAACAGAGGGAGAAACCCGGGAGGAAAGTTCGGGTCTGCGCCGCGTCAACCCGTTTGTGTTATTCATCCCTTTTGCAGCGCTGTTGGCACTGACACCTTTGATTCTATCCCAACCCGGCCCCGGTGGTCCGCCGTACGGCCCCGGTGGTCCGCCCTATGGTCCGGGCGGTCCTCCTTACGGGCCTCCGCCGGGGGCCGGTGGGTATGGTGGCGGATACGGCGGAGGGTACGGCGGAGGATATGGGGGCGGTTACGGCGGGGGCTGGGGAGGCCCCCCGCCCGGCCCGCCGCCGGGGTACGGCAAGCCCTGGACCTGGTGACAGGCCCCCGCTCCCGGGCGGGTTCAGTGTAGACACGGACGGTGGTGAGGTGTATATTTATCACCATCACCGAATATTTATTCCCCACGCTGAGCCCGCGGGGATGGGGGAGTTTGGGCATGGAATTGAGGAAAGCTGTGGTTGAAGACGTCGACGCCATGTATGTCTTGATCGATTATTATGCACAACAAGGGTTGCTTCTCCCGCGTTCCCGGCTGTCCTTGTACGAATCCCTCCAATGCTTCAGTGTGGCGGTGGAGGGTGAACGACTGCTGGGGGTTGCGGGGTTGCACATCCTTTGGGCAGATTTGGCGGAGATCCGGTCCTTGGCGGTGGCGCCGGATGCCCGGGGGCAGGGGATCGGGGGTCTGTTGGTGGATCGGTTGTCGGAAGAGGCCCGGCATCTAGGCATCCCCCAGGTACTCGCTTTGACTTATCAGCGGCGTTTCTTTGAAAAATGCGGGTTCTACCCCGTGGAGAAGCAGACCCTGCCTCACAAAGTCTGGAAGGATTGTGTCAGCTGCAGCAAATTCGCCACCTGCGATGAAGCCGCATATTTGCGGGTGGTCACGCCGGATGTCTCTCCCCGGCTACGCGTTTCTCCGACCATCCAAGTAACGCAGCTTTAGACACCGGGGTGCAGGCCGGCATCGACGTTGACGCCGTGCCCCTCGTCCGGTACCTTAAGGGCAGAAACGGCTCGGGGTGGGGCGGATGAGAACTGCGGCAACGCTCGCAGCGACGGTGGCGGCTGTTTTACTGCTGTTGCCACTTTTTGTTCTTGGGGTATCTTGGATGTTGCAGGCCACCGTGTCCACGGCAGTCCTGGCCATCGTCCTGCGCACAGCGGTGGCGGCGGCTGTCGCCACGGCCATCGACATGATGTTTGGAATCGCGGTGGGTTATCGCCTGAGTCGGGATCCTGGGTTTCGCCGGAGGCCGCTCCGGGTGTTGTTACAGATCCCGGGTCACGTCCCCCAGGCGGCGGTGGGGCTCGCGCTGGTGATGGCCTGCGGGGGGATGCTGGGAAGTGGGTCTTCCTGGGCTGGCTACGCTCTCGTCATCGTGGCGATGGTGTTCGTCAGCCTCCCGGTTGCGGTGGAAGAAAGTCGGCGCGGATTCGATGCCGTTGATCTTCATTTGGAGAGGGTCTCCCGGACCCTGGGAGCCGGGGCGGGCAAAACCTTTCGACAGGTGACTCTGCCCCTGGCCGCCGATGGGCTACTCGGAGCGGCGGCCGTGGTGTTTGCCCGAGCTTTCGGGGAATTCGCCGCCCTGGCCTTTGTTGTGCCCTTTCCCTTGACCGTGGGCACCGGTATTTATCAATGGTTTTCACAAGGAATGACGGAAAAAGCGGTGGAGCTGGCAGCAATCGGGGCCATGTTCAGCCTCCTCAGCTGGGTGTTGGTTGCCGGCATACGGCTGTGGGTCGGGCGACGGCTGGGGAGGTTTCGCGGTTGAGTCTGGAGATCGAGGGGTTGACGGTAGAGGGGGATCCCGGTTTTTCCCTGCGTATACCGGGGTGGTTTGTCGGGGAAGGAGACATTGCCACTTTGGTCGGACCCCAGGGTGCCGGGAAAACCCTCCTTTTAGAAACGATTGCCGGTTTCGTCCGACCCCTGTCAGGCGATATCCGGGTCGGGGGGCGGTCGGTGGTGGAACTACCTGTAGAGCACCGCAACATCGCGGTTCTTTTTGCCCGGGACGGCCTTTTTCCCCATATGACGGTTTTTCGGAATCTGTCTTTTGTCGTGCCTCGCCCCCGCCTTGCTCGTCGCTGGCTCTCCCTCGCTGACCTTGAGGCTTTAGCCGATCTCTATCCCTGGCAGTTGAACTCCTTCGACAGGCGCCGGGTGGAGCTGATCCGGGCTCTGGCCAGCCGTCCCCGGGTGATTCTGATTGATGAACCGACGGCTGATATTCCCGAGGAGAGCAAGGAGCAGTGGCGCAGCTTTGCCGGGAGCTGGCTTCGGGAGACCCGAGTCACGGCGGTGGTAGCCGTTTCAAACGTGGAGGAGGCTTTCCACTGGTCGAACCGCCTTGCTCTGCTTTGGAAGGGCCGGTTGGTCCAGGAGGGCACCACGGAAGACGTATGGAACCGACCGGCCACCCCAGAGGTGGCGGCGATCTTGGGGGGAGGTCGGGTGTTCCGGGGACAGGTCGTCCAAAGGAGCCACTCGTGGATGTTGGTACGCCTGTATCCCGGCCAGGGCGCCGTGGACCTCATGATCTGGTCGAACTGGTTGTACCGAGAATGGGAGGACGTGTGGGTTTACATCCCATCGTACGCGTGGAAGGTGTGGCCCCGGGGGGAAGGGGAGACCGCAGCGGCGTCCCCCAATCGATTCCCGGGCTCAGTCGGCAGCATTCAATTGCACCTCGAAGGCGTCCTTGTGGAAGTGAATACCCATCGCCTGACGGTCAGAGCCCTGATCCCCCATCGGGACTGGGCGCGGGCCGCCTTTGCCGAAGGAGAACCGGTATGGCTCTCCATCGACCCTAGTGACCCGCAACTGATTCGGGCAAAACAATAGCGGGGTACCCCTTTTGGCGAAGCTCAGCCGCCAAAGCATCTGCCCGCTGCCGGTCGTGGAAGGCGCCGACCTGAACGCGGTATAACACTTCTGGCCCCGGGGAAGAGGTCGGAGCCGGAGTCGGAGCCGGCGTGGGGGTTCCCCGGAGGGGAAGTTGCAGGGCGTCGGCGAGCCCTGCGGCGGCCGCGGCTGCGAACTGGTCTTGGAATTCAGGTGAGACCAACAAGGCGCGGTCCTTGGCACTGTCGATAAACAGGACTTCCAGGAGCACCGCATCCATCACGGTTTCCCGAAGTACGGCAAAATCCGCTTCTTTCTTCCCCCGGTCCGCCACCCCGAGTTTCTGGAGAAAATGAGCGATATAATCGTGCAACACGTCCCGGATTCGGCCGGTGGCTCCTTTCTCGGTGCCGGGGTAGATGTAATCCTCATACCCTTCCCCGCCGCCGGCGTTGATGTGAATCGACAAAAAGAAATTGGCCCGGGCATCGTTCGCAATTCTTGCCCGTTCGGATAAGCCGACGAACCGATCATCTTGTCTTGTGTACATGACATCCACAGAATACGTGTCCACCAGGCGACGGCCTAGCGCCAAAGCCAGGGCCAGGGTGAGGGTTTTCTCATAGAGGGTTCCATAGGTGGCCCCGGGGTCGGAGCCCCCATGTCCAGGGTCTAGGCAGACCAACATCGCATCTTCCTCCTTTTTGCCGATCTTCTTCCATGTATATGCGGACGGCCTTGAGGTCGGCAGACAGGCCGGCCAAAAAGGTCTGTCTGTCCATCGGCGGACATAGGATGAGGACAGGATGAGATGGTGCGGACGGAGGGGTTTGCATGGCGGAGGGGGGACATGGAAGGCGTCTGTCACCGTGGGCGCGGCTCATTTTGTACACGGCACTGGTCGCAGTGGCCGGGCTCGTGGTGACAGGGCTTAACGCAGGGGCTCTCAATGAGTCGGGAGGCGACGGCCGGCTCAGTGGATGGGTGCTCTTGGTTGCCGCTGCCTTGGTGCCGGTGATGTATCGCTTTGGCGAAGGCCGTTCTCCCGCCCATATGGGGCTGCGTCTGGAAGGTTTTGCTCGCCAGGCCTCCTCGGGAGCTTTGTGGGGGGCGATTGGCGTGATGGGCGCCGTCACGCTGTTTTGGGCAGTGGGATGGGTCCATTGGCCCAAGGGTTTTTCCGGCGCCACCCCCGGGCGGGGTTTGATCAGTTGCTCATTCTTGGCTCTTTGGGAAGAGCTGGCTTTTCGAGGCTACTTATTCTCCACCCTTCGCAGCCAGTATGGTTCTCGGCCCGCGGTGGTCGGAAGCGCGTTGCTATACGCCCTGTATGCGGCGATGGGGGCTCCGGGGCCGCTCTTCGCATGCAACCGCTTTTTATTGGGCTTGCTATTGGCCCAGTCCCGGGAGAATAGCAATTCCCTCGGGTGGGCGGTGGGTTTTCATTGGATGTGGATCGGTCTTCAAGGCCCTCTCTTTGGTATGGGGGTGCCCGCCCTGGGCGGACCAGTGGCGGAGTGGTTTGGACCGCAGTGGTTGTTTCCAGACGAGGCGGGACTAGAATCGGGGGCGGCGGCCACCGCCGGGCTGATCGTGTATCTTGGCCTCTTTTCTCACTTTTTGTCCAAGCGATCCTCTTGACAGACTGCAAAAGGGGATCTATGATGAGAATGTGACGGGTTTGTGAAATAAAACACAAAGTGTGGGGGATATCGGTGAACAAGCGCGTGGTGGTTTTGGGAGCGGGGTACGGAGGATTGGTGGCCGCCCTGAAGCTGGCTAAAGGAACGCCGGCCGGATCGGTGGACATCACCCTCGTCAACAAATACGACTATCACCAGCTGGTGACCCAGTTGTATGAACCGGCGGCAGCGGCGAAACGGGATACGGAGGTTCGGATTCCTCTCAAAAAGTTGCTCGCCGGGAAGCCGATTCGCTTTGTCCAGGATGTGGTAACAAAGATTGACCCAAAGGAAAAGGTCGTGACCTTGGAGGGTGGGGAGCTCTCCTACGATTATCTGGTGGTGGCCTTGGGGAGCGAGACAGAGTACTTTGGCATTCCGGGGATGAAGGAGTACGGCATGACGTTGAAGTCCGTCGATGAAGCGCGGTTGATTCGCACGCATATCGAGCGCTGCTTCGCGGAATACCCGTTGGATCCCCGGCCGGAGTTGCTGACTTTTGTGGTGGGCGGTGCAGGACTCACGGGCATTGAGTTGGTGGGGGAGATCGCCGATTGGCTTCCCCGACTTTGTGAAGAAAGTAACATTCCCCGGGAACAAGTGACCTTGTACAACGTTGAAGCAATGCCTTCGATTCTTCCCGGTTTCGAGCCCGATCTGGTGGCCAAAGCGGAAGAAGTCCTCAAGGCCAAAGGTGTGATCTTCAAGGTGGGATCGCCCATCGTGCAGGTGGAGCCTGGAGCCGTTCACCTGAAAGATGGAGGAGTGATCCAAAGCCGGACCATCATCTGGACCGGCGGTGTACGGGGCAATCAGATCGTCGTGGACGCCGGATTCGAGACCGAGCCCCGGGGGCGGGCTAAAGTCAACGAGTATCTTCAGGCCGTCGGTTACGATGACGTGTACATGGCCGGAGATTGTTGCTTTGTCCTGAATGAACAGGGGCGGCCGTATCCGCCCACGGCTCAGCTTGCCATCCAGATGGGCAATTCCGTAGCCCACAATCTGGCCGCCGACCTGCAAGGCCGCCCAAAGACCCCCTTTGTGCCCAAGATTCTCGGCACGGTGGCGTCCCTGGGAGGCCGGGATGCTGTGGGGAAAGTCGGAAACAATTACAAGACCTCCGGGCGAGTGGCGTACTTCATTAAGGATTTGAGCCAGATCCGATACCTGGCCAAAATCGGCGCTCTGATGAAATAACTTCAAAACGAGGGCGGCAACCCATTCCAAAAGGATGAAAGCGAGAAAATAAAATATGTCCACGAAACCAGGTGCCCTCCGTAAGGAGGGCTTTATTTTTGGCGATCATGGGAATAGAGTGAGAACAGGAGTTGTGACGGTATGGACGAGGAGGGAATCCTTTGAGTGAGGACTTTGAAAGCACGACCGTTCCGGGAGGACAGGTGCACCTGTGGTCCACCAGTCGTTTCCACACCATCACCATGGTGGCGTACTGGGTGTGGCCGCTACAACGGGAGACAGTGACCGCCGCAACGCTTCTTCCTCATGTGCTCCTGAGAGGGACTCGAAACCTTCCGGAGTTTGATGATCTTCAGAATGCCTTCTCCGATCTGTACGGGGCCTCGATCCAGGCGGATGCCAAACGCAAAGGGGATCTGGTCACGTTGGAGTTTGTCGTGCAAGTGCCGGCTGGGCAGAGAATCGCAGAGGGGTTGGATTTGACCCGCCCGGCATTAGAATTGCTGGGACAAGTGTTATGGGACCCCCTGGTCGTCGGGGATGGGTTCGAGGAAGATCGCGTCCATCGGGAAAAAGAGCAGCACCGGAAAAGGATCGCAAGTCTCATGGACGACAAAATGCTGTATGCCGCCCAGCGTTGTACAGCGGAGATGTTCGCCGGCCAGGCTTATGCGGCCCCGAGATACGGATTTGAAGAAGACCTGGCCCAAATCAGCGGAGCTTCTCTCTATGCCCTCTATGAACAGATCCGGGACGGGGGCTCCTTTCACCTGTTTGTGGCTGGGCCGGTGGACCCGGATCAGGTGGTGGCCTTTGCCGCGAAATGGGGGAGAGCAGGGGTCCGGGGGGATTGGTCTGCCGGGGAGCCCTTTATGGCCGATCGACCGGTTAAAATGGTGGAAGAGGTCATGGATATTCAACAAGGGAAACTGAATATCGGTTATCGAACGGGATCCGCTTGGCGGGATCAAGATTTTCCCGCGATGATGATGTACAACGGGGTATTGGGTGGGTTTCCCCATTCAAAATTGTTCATCAATGTTCGGGAACGGGCAAACTTGGCCTATTATGCGTCTAGCCGCCTGGATGCCCACAAGGGAGTCTTGTACGTGATGACGGGGATTCCCAGCGATCACCGGGACACGGTGATGGAGATCGTCGACCGACAAGTGGAAGCCATGGCCCGGGGGGAGATCAACGACGAGGAGTGGACCTGGACGCGGATCGGTTTGCAAAACCAGTACCGGGAGTTGCAGGATTCGCCCTACGGCATGATCGACATGAGGCTGGCGGGAATTCTTCACGGTGTCTCCCGTTCGCCCGGGGAGATGATAGAGGCCTTGGATGCGGTGACAGAGGAGGAAGTGGCTGCTGTAGGCAGGAGGGTTCAAAAGGATACCGTATATTTTTTGCGCGGAAAGGAGGGGACAGAGGATGCGGGAACGGAAGTATGATCAGTTGGGGGTTCGCATAGTGGAGCACCGGTGCGCGAACGGTCTGACGGTGACGGTGTTGCCCAAGCCGGGCTACAACCAGGTATTTGCCACGTATTCCACGAATTTCGGCTCCATCGACCACCGCTTCCGATCCGGGGACGGGCGGGAGATCAAAGTCCCCGACGGCGTGGCGCATTTTCTTGAGCACAAGATGTTCGAGAAAAAAGAAGGGGATGTGTTTCGATTATTTGCTTCCCGGGCGGCATCGGCCAACGCCTATACAACTTTTGATATGACCGCCTATCTGTTCTCAGCTACCCATGATATCCTCGAAAACCTCGAAACCCTTTTGGATTTTGTCGACGAACCGTATTTTACCGACGAGACTGTGGAGAAAGAGAAGGGGATCATCGCCCAGGAGATCCGCATGTACGAGGACAATCCGGATGCCCGGGTCTATTACCAGCTTCTCAAGGGACTTTATGAACACCATCCGGTGCGTATTCAGATTGCGGGTACAGTGGAGAGCATCCGAGCCATCAGCAAAGAAGACCTTTACACCTGCTACCGGGGCTTCTATCACCCCCAGAATATGCACCTGTTGGTGGTCGGGGGAATCGACCCGGAGACGGTGATTGAGACGGTGGAGAAGAACCAGGCGAAAAAGGCAAGCCGCACTGCCGAGGGACCGGCTCAGCGATTGGCGGAGACGGAACCCGACCGGGTGTTTCAAGCTCGCCAGGAGTGCGAAATGCCGGTGAACACCCCGCGAATTTTTGTGGGGTATAAGGATGTCGGCACGGAGGTTCGGGGGGCGGAGGGGTTGAAAAGAGACACGGTGACCTCTCTTCTGTTCGACGCCTTGTTTACAAAGGGCGGTCCCCTGTACGGACGATTGTTCGAAAAGCAGCTGATTGATCAGAGTTTCGGGTGGGAGTATGATTACGGACGAGGCTATGCCCACGCGGTGATCGGAGGCAACACCCCTGAACCCGAACGTTTTCTGGAGGTTGTGGCCGAGGGGTGGCGCCAGGTGGAGAAGGACGGGATTGGAGACGAGATTCTGGAGAGAAGCCGCAAGCGGTTGATCGGACAGTTCGTGAAAAGTCTCGATTCATTGCGGTTCTTGGCCCGGTACATCACGGCCTATCATTTTAAGGACATGGATTTGTTCGCCACCATTCCGGCCTTGCAAACAGTGAAGCGGGAGGATGTGGAGGCGCGGCTGCGGGAGTTGATCCGGCCCGAAAGACAAGCCGTCTCTCTAGTGCGTCCGGTGAACTGATGGTCTTCCTGCCCGGTGGGGATCCCGAGGGTCCCGGGGCTCGGCCGGAGAGGCGGGGACCCCTTGTGGAGGGATGTTCAGATGAAAAAAGCACAATGGGCGGTGGCGATTCTCTCTGCGATCGTGGCGTTAGCCGCCTTGGTGTTGTGGGAATGGCACCGGCTGGCGGGCCAGCCTGTACCCCTGTATGTATGGGTGATGGCCGCATACGGTTGGACCTTCGTGATAGGTCTTGGCGTCGATCGGTGGGCTCGGGGAGTGAGCCGGCGGCGAGGGATTCCGGGCAGCCGGCCGCGGCCAAAGCCGGCATCTGTTCTTGATGAACGGGAGGAAGTGTTATCGGCCTCTGCGACGGAGGATCTGACCGCCTCGGCGGAGACGCGGGAGGGCCGGTAGCGGTGAACGACCCGGGTGCCCGGGGGCGTTAGCGTCGTCGGGACTGCCGCTTTCGGCCGATTGCAATTCTTGTCTTTTGCGCGTTGTGTTTTTATACTGAAAAAAACGGATTGGAGGGGAAGGCGCTCATGCTTCGGGAGAAAGTGGAAGAAGCTTTGGAGCGGATCCGGCCGGGTTTGCAATTCGACGGCGGAGACGTGGAGTTGGTGGATGTCGAAGACGGTGTGGTGACCCTGCACCTGATCGGCGCCTGCGGGGGATGCCCGATGTCCACCATGACCTTGAAGATGGGGATCGAGCGGGCACTTCGGGCCGCGGTTCCCGAGGTCAAGGAAGTCGTCGCCGTCTGAATGCCGCTGCAAGGTTCGTCTAAGGATAAAGCCTTTGGCCGCTTCGCCCCCGGTGAGTACTCCGGGGGCGAAGGCCACTTGTTGAATGGGTCAAGGCACGTCCTTGGCCACGGCGGCAAAAGCCGCGTCCGCAGCTTCGAGGGTCTCATCGATATCTCGTTCTGTGTGCGCAATGGTGAGGAACCAAGCTTCGTATTTCGAAGGGGCCAGATGCACGCCCCGGTTGAGCATTTCATGAAAAAAGCGGGCAAATTGATCTGACCGGGAAGCTTTCGCGTCTTCATAGTTGTGGACGGGCCGATTGCCAAAAAAGAGGGTCAGCGCCCCTTTCAGGCGATTGATGGTGACCTCGACACCGTGGTTTTGGGCCACGTCCAAAAGGCCTCTTTCCAGGCGGTCTCCCAGGAGATCCATCTTTTCATAGGTGCCCGGCCGGGACAGGATATCCAGGCAGGTGAGTCCTGCTCGCATCGAAAGAGGGTTTCCGGCCATGGTGCCGGCTTGGTAGGTGGGTCCTAAGGGCGCCACCCGCTCCATGATTTCCGCCCGCCCTCCGTATGCCCCGATGGGGAGCCCTCCGCCGACGATTTTCCCCAGAGCTGTGAGATCGGGTTCAACGCCGAACAGCGTCTGAACCCCTCCAAAATGAAAGCGAAAACCGGTAATGACCTCGTCGTAGATCACCAGAGCCCCCCGGTCCCGGGCGAGATCCCGGATTCCCTCCAAGAACCCGGGATGGGGGAGGACGATGCCGAAGTTCCCCACCACGGGCTCCACGAGGACAGCCGCAATCTCTTTGCCAAAATGGTCGAAAGCCTGGCTCAGGGCATCGAGATCGTTGTAGGGGACGGTCACGACATCCTCGGCGATGCCTTGGGGGACCCCGGCGCTGTCCGGCGTCCCCACCGTAGAAGGACCGGAGCCCGCGGCCACGAGGACAAGATCCGAATGGCCGTGGTAACAACCCTCGAACTTGACGATCTTGTTCCGGCCGGTGGCGGCCCGGGCCACCCGGATCGCGCTCATGACCGCTTCGGTTCCGCTGTTGACAAACCGAATTCGTTCCATGGACGGAATGGCCGATCGGAGGGTTTCGGCCAGGGCCGTTTCCCATGTTGTAGGTGTTCCAAACAGAATCCCGTCTTCTCCGGCCCGGGTCAGGGTAGCGGTGATTTCTGGATGGGCGTGGCCGAGAATCACCGGACCGTAGGCGCAAAGGTAATCAATATATCGATGGCCATCCACATCCCACAGATATGCCCCTTGGCCGCGGGTGATGAAGACCGGTGCCCCCCCGCCCACGGCTTTAAATGCCCGGGAGGGGCTGTTGACTCCGCCGAGAATGACCTTTTGTGCCCTTTCATAACACCGCGCGGATTCCGGGCGATTGACCGACCCCGTTTGTTCCATACTTGTGACCCCTTCCTGCAAAATCGTCTTTGATCAATCCGGTATCGTCAGAACAGTGGTCGATAAGGCCACGACGAAGGGCCGCCCGGGCGGCTTCGAAGGCGGCTTCTGCGGTTCGGCAGTTCGCCGGACTCGGATGTGAACGGTTTTCGTCGGTTTTGATCCTCCTGGTTGTCGGGAAACCGGGGGATCGTTCACGGACCCGCAGAAGAGAATGAGAGCTGATCCCCCAACATCAGGCGTGTGTGAGCGTGTTTACGAAGGAATATCATCCAGTTTCCCCTGAAAGCGATATCCTGTGCCATAGACGGTTTTAATGTACTTCGGATGTTTCGGTTGGTCCTCAATCTTGGCCCGAAGGTTTTTCACATGGGCGTCGATGGTTCGGGAATCTCCAACAAAATCCGGGCCCAGCACCCAGTCGGACAATTCTTGTCTCGAAATGGTTACCCCGGGCGAGCGGGCCAACATCAACAACAGCATGTACTCCGTGGGAGTCAGTGGAATCTGTCGTTCTCCGCGATACGCGGTGCGCCGGTAGACGTCGACCTCCAGATCCCCATCGTTGAAGCGCAGCCTTCGTGCAAAGATCGGTTCCTTTCGCCCCCGAAACAGAATTGCGCGCACCCGTTCGGGCAGTTCATCGGGCCGAAAGGGCTTGGGCATCCAACCGTCGGCGTAATCATTGGAACGTCTGTCCGCCGGGTCGGTATCCTGTAGCCATTGTCGGCCCAACAGGAGTAGCAGAAATCGATCGGGGATCTGCCGCAATGTTCGACAAAGGTCCCAGGACATGTCTGGGACCGAAGCGTCGAGGATGACAATGTCCGGAGCTCGTTCCTGCACCGCCGCTAACCCCAGGCGGCCGCGGGGGACAACGGTGGGAATGAATCCGTTTTTTCTTAAATTCAGTGCAACTTGGCGAGCGATGCGAGGTTCCGCTTCGATGACCAGTACTCTCGGTGTCATCCTTTTCCCCCTCATCTGCTGCTCTGCGGGTCCGTTGCTTTCTATTGTCGTATAAACACCTTTTTTTGAAAAGGTGTAAAGGTGATTTGAAAGTTGCGAACTTAGGGGGGCTGGCTCAGGAAACGCTGAGCCAGGATGGCCTAGAAATAATTTCAATCCACAAGGGCCCCTCCGCCCATTTCATGGGGCCTTGCGCGGTCGAAAATTGAAACCAGCCTGTCGAAGTGCGGCTCCAGGTTCCTTCAAACATTTGGCCCGATCGAAAAAACCACCCCTGGCCCGACCCTGTCAATGTGATCTGACGGCGTCCCGCCTGATCGATGATCCGATCCGGAGCTACCATCACCGCGATATTCTGACTCTCAATCCGCGTTCCATCATCCATCACGTGGGGCGTACCGTTTTCGCTGCGCACGTACTGGCTTCCGTTCCAGGTCCAGGATGCCGAGTAGTCGTACCAATGCAGTTGCACGGCCTTGGCGGGTGTCCCCGACTCCATCATCTCGCCCCTGGGGATGGGTACCGGCTCTCCAAGGGAATATCCTTTCGCCTGAACGGCCGCCATCAACTTGTCCGTACTGGTATACAGGTTGTGGGGGGCCTGGCGATGGGGATCCCGCCAAAAGGCGGAACCGGCATTGTAGATCTGGTCCAGATCCGGCCAGCCGCCCCGGCGGACCATGTTCAGGGCGTCGGGACTGCCGCCGGCGTGAGCTGTCGGCGCCCCCAGGGATTCGGCCAAGGTGGCAAAATACGGCCGGAGGCTGCGCACCGGTCCGATTTTCGCCACCTTGTGATCGACGAACACCTCGAAGCGCGTGATGGGTCCTTCGGCCAGGGCCTCCACCACCGCGGCCGCCTGGTCGACCCCCGCTTGAGGGCGGGCCTGTTGGAGATTGTCGATCATCACGGCTAATGTGCCGCCGAGAGGTGGAGGGGCAGAAGTGGTGGGTGGGCTCGGCGCCGGAGCGGGAGCCGGTGCCGGTGCGGGAGCCTGCATCGGAGCGGCGGGCCCGCAGCCCGGGAGAATGATGAGAAGGCCGAGGGCGGCGGTGGCGGCGAGTCGAGTGAACGTCGAAGGCGGCACAAAAATCCCTCCTCTCTGGGCTTGTCCAGGCTCCTTCCCCCATGGCTATGCAATCCCCTGGGCGCGTATGCTCACTCGGCGAGAAAAATGTCCAGAATCCGAATGCTTGCCCGGCCGTCCCCATACGGGTGTGTCCACCCCCGGGGAGCCCGGGCCATCATTGACACCGCCTCAACGATGGTGTCCGGATGGTATCCCGCCAAGCGATTGGATCCGATGGCTAAAGTTTCCGGTCGCTCGGTGTTCTCCCGCAGCGTGACGCAGGGGACGCCGAGCATACACGCTTCCTCTTGGAGTCCTCCGCTGTCGGTGAGCACGACGGCCGCCTGGGACTGTAGGGCCAAAGAAGCAAAAACGTCCACCGGGGGGTAGACCACTCGTATCCCCGGGATGCCGTAGAATCGGTCGAGCCAGCCGTATTCGATCAGCCGCCCCCGGGTTCGGGGGTGAAGGGCGCAGACGATGGTGAAGCCGAGTTCTTTTCCGACCCTCTCGATCCCTTGGATCAAAAGATCCATGCGTTCCCGGTGGTCCGTATTCTCCTGCCGGTGCAGCGTCAGATACACGTACGCGCCCGGTTTGAGATGAAGTTCGTTCAAGATCGGATGTTCCGCCAAGCCCGGCCGCAGGAACTCAATGGCGTCCGCAGCAGTTTGGCCGGTTAAGTAGACCCCATTTTCGATTCCCTCAGCCCGAAGGTTGTCCACCGCCGCAGGGGTAGGGGCAAAAAGATGGGTGGCGACGTGATCCGCGAGAACCCGATTGACCTCCTCGGGCATGGTGCGGTCGAAACTTCGCAACCCCGCCTCCACGTGACCGATGGGGAGGTTGAGTTTCGCAGCTGCCAAGGCGCCCGCCAAGGTGGTGTTCGTATCGCCGTGCACGAGGACGGCCCGAATGTCTTCTTGCAGGATGTACGCCTCGAATCGTTCCAAGATGCGTGCCGTGACTTCGCCGTGCCGTCCGGATCCCACCCGCAGATTGACGTGAGGATCGGGAAGTTGGAATTGTTCAAAAATCGCCCGATCCATGGCGTGGTCGTAATGTTGGCCACTGTGGACCAGGCGATAGTCGACCTTTCTCCTCTCACATTCCCGAATCACCGGTGCCATCTTGATGATTTCCGGACGGGTCCCGACGATGATGGCGAATCGTTTGCCCATAATGTGCGCAACCCGCTTTCTGGCAGAGACTGTCGCAATGCGACGCAAAACTGGGATCAGTGTAGCACAGCGGAGATGGATTGACTATAGATTCCTGTCCACTTTCGGGAATGCCGGCGCCCAGTTTCTTGACGTTGGGTCGGCCTGTTCGCTATCATGATGCTGAGTGGCAGGTGGATGTCAGTCCCGTCCCTGCGCCCCGGGGCGGGTTTTTTGTTTGCGTGTGGGGGACGGGTCGGCCCCGTCTCCCGTGGCGAAGGAGGGATTCGGGGTGTTGACACAGCGACCGCGGGGGATGCACGACATCCTGCCCCAGGAGGCGTCCCTGTGGCATGAGATCGAGGAGGCGGCCCGGCGAATTTGTGCACGATACGGTTTTTCCGAGGTGCGTACCCCGATTCTGGAGCACACGGAGTTGTTTCAGCGGGGGGTCGGGGAGAACACCGATATCGTGGAAAAAGAGATGTACACGTTTAATGATCGCGGCGGCCGCAGCATGACCCTGCGCCCGGAAGGCACGGCAGGGGCCGTTCGGGCTTATGTGGAGCACAAGTTTTACGGTGGGCCACAGCCCGTCAAATGGTTTTATCTCGGCCCGATGTTTCGTTATGAGCGACCTCAGGCTGGACGGCAGCGCCAGTTTCACCAGTTCGGGGTCGAAGTGTTCGGGGTGGCGGACCCGGCCGTGGACGCCGAGGTGATTGCCCTGGGCCTGGATTTTGTGGAAGATATCGGTTTGAAAGGACTGCGGCTGGAATTGAATAGCGTGGGCTGTTCCCAGTGCCGGCCGGTGTACCGGGAGCGCCTGCTGGCGTACTACCGACCGTTGCGAGAACAGCTGTGTGAGGATTGCCAGGACCGATTGGAACGCAACCCATTGCGGCTACTCGATTGTAAGCGGGAGACCTGCAAGGCTCTCGCCCAGAGGGCGCCCAGGATCGGGGAGGCGTTGTGCGACGAGTGCCGGGCTCATGATGAGGGGTTGCACCGCCATCTCGACGCCGCCGGCATTGCCTACGAGATCAACCCCCGGCTAGTCAGGGGTCTCGATTATTATACCCGCACAGCCTTCGAAGTGGTGGAAGAAGGAATCGGGGCCCAGGGCACGGTGCTGGGCGGAGGCCGTTACAACGGGTTGGTGGAGGAGCTGGGAGGCCCTTCGGTGCCCGGGATCGGATTTGCCGCCGGGTTGGAGCGCTTGATCTTGGCCCTTGAGCAGCGTCGGGGCGAGGGGGCCTCAGAAGCCGGTGTGGATGTGTTCGGCATCGCTCTCGGGGATGAGGCGTCGGTGGAGCTGACGGGGTGGCTGCGCCGCCTGCGGGCCTTGGGCTGTCGGGCGGAGCGGGGGTTCGAAGGGAAAAGCCTCAAAGCCCAGTTGAAGGCGGCGGACCGACTGGGTGCCCGGTGGGCCCTCATCCTCGGAGAGGAGGAACGGCGACGGGGGGTAGTGATCGTGAAGGATTTGACGGGCGGTGAACAACGAGAGCTGCCCGCTCTGGAATTGGAGTCATGGTGGAAGGAGACCGAGCATGGCACAGGCAGGTAAGGAATCGTTAACGCGCACCGCGATGTGCGGACGGCTAAGCGAGTCCGACATCGGCCGGGAGGTGGTTCTCAGCGGCTGGGTCCAGCGGCGGCGGGATCTGGGTGGAGTGATTTTTCTGGATCTGCGGGACCGCAGTGGAATCGTTCAAGTGGTGTCGAGTCCAGAGTTTGGAGAGGCTGCCTTTGCGGTGGCGGATCTCGTGCGCAACGAATATGTGATCAGCGTGCGGGGGGATGTGGTGGCCCGGGATCCGGATACCGTCAATCCGAATTTGGAGACGGGGACCATCGAAGTGAGGGCCCGGGAGGTGGAATTGCTCAACCGGTCGAAGCCGACCCCCTTTCCGATTGAGGACGGCATCGATGTGGATGAGTCGGTGCGTTTGCGGTTTCGATACTTGGATTTGCGGCGGCCGGAGATGCAGCGGACGTTTTTGCTGCGGCACCGGGCCATGCAACTGGTCCGGCGGTTCTTGGACCGCCACGGGTTCATGGAAATCGAGACCCCCATGTTGACCCGCAGGACGCCAGAAGGGGCCAGGGACTATCTCGTCCCCAGCCGGGTGCACCCCGGACAATTCTATGCCCTGCCCCAGTCCCCTCAGCTGTTCAAGCAACTGTTGATGGTCTCGGGGTTCGAACGGTATTTTCAGATCGTGCGGTGTTTCCGGGATGAAGATCTCCGGGCGGATCGCCAGCCCGAGTTTACCCAGATCGATATTGAAATGTCCTTTATGCCCCTGGCGGAGTTCCAGGAATTGATGGAGCGGATGATGGCGGAGTTGTTTCAGGAACTGCTCGGCGTGACGGTTCCACTCCCGTTTCGGCGGATACCCTATGATGAAGCGATGCTCCGGTACGGCTCAGATAAACCGGACTTGCGGTTCGGTCTGGAGATTCGGGACGTGACGGAGACGGTTAAAACCTGTGGATTTCGGGTGTTTCAGAGCGCGGTGAATTCCGGTGGGGCGGTGCGCGGGCTCAACGCCAAGGGATGCGGAGGGTTCAGCCGCAAGGAAATCGACGATTTGGGGGCACTGGCCGGACAGCTGGGGGCTAAGGGCCTGGCGTGGATGGTCATTACCGATGAAGGGGTCAAATCCCCCATCGCCAAATTTTTCACCGACGAGGAACTCGCCGCCATCCGCCGGGAGCTCGGCGCCGAGGCCGGGGACCTGCTTATTTTTGTGGCCGACCGGCCGGAGATCTGCGCGGAGGTGTTGGGGCAACTGCGGTTACATTTGGGGCGCAGACTCGGGCTGATCGACGACGGGTCTTTCGCCTTCGCATGGATCACCGATTTTCCGCTGTTTAGCTATGATGAAGAGGAAAAACGATGGGTGGCGGAACATCATCCCTTCACGATGCCTCGCTGGGAAGATGTGGATTTGATGGAACGAGACCCGGGGCGGGTACGGGCTCAGGCTTACGACATGGTGCTCAATGGTTATGAGATCGGAGGCGGCAGTCTGCGCATTTATCGCCGGGAGATCCAGGAGGCGATGTTCCGGACCCTCGGGTTCTCGATGGAAGAGGCTCGGGAGAAATTCGGCTTTTTGTTGGAGGCCTTTGAATACGGGGCCCCTCCCCACGGGGGAATGGCTTTCGGATTCGACCGGGTCGTGATGCTTATGGCGGGGAAGTCCTCCATTCGGGAGTGTATCGCTTTCCCGAAAACGGCCAGCGCCTCGTGCCTCTTGACTGGTGCTCCTTCGGAGATCTCGGAAGAGCAATGGCGGGAGTTGCACATCCGGCCGGATGGCGTGACGGCCCGACAATAGGCCGGACAAGAGTCCGTGACGGAGAATTTCTCCATTGCACAGTGTGAAGTGATGTGGTACCATAAAGATGCGGAGAGCGAGCGGCCGAGCTCGCGATACCGCGACGATCCGTAGGTTTGGGCCCTTCTGTGTTAGTGATCTATCGTGAAGTTTTGAGCCAACACCGTTTAAAAGGGAGACCGGGGTCGGCGCGGAGCGCATAAGCCATCTTCGGGTGGACATGTAAACCGTGACGCAGGTCACCCACCTGCCGAGGGCAGGTTCAAAACTCAGGGACACGGCATGGCAGGGCTCTTACCCCATATATGAAGGATCATCGAAAACGGGCGAGGGCCCGTTGTTTTTTTATGTTGGAAAGTAGAGTATAATGATGAAGTTACGGGTGAAAGAAGGGCGGAAAATGGATCTGTTTTCCTATCGCGCTGAGCAGGAGAAACGGATGAACGCTCCTCTGGCGGCCCGCATGCGTCCGGCGACCCTTGACGAACTCGTGGGCCAGGAGGATGTGGTGGGCCCTGGCACCCTTCTTCGTCGAGCCATTGAGGCGGACCGACTCACTTCGGTGATCTTTTACGGACCTCCGGGCGTGGGTAAAACGACCCTGGCTCGGCTGATCGCGGGGTACACCCGCTCTGCTTTCGTCACCCTTAGCGCCGTGACTGCGGGGGTAGCGGATTTAAGACGAATCGTGGATGACGCCCGGGAACGTTTGGGGATGTATGGGCAGAAAACCACATTGTTTATTGACGAGATCCATCGTTTCAATAAGGCCCAGCAGGATGCCCTGCTGCCTCACGTCGAGGACGGGCTGATCATCCTCATCGGGGCGACCACGGAAAATCCGTATTTTGAGGTCAACAAGGCGCTCCTGTCCCGCTCCCAAGTGTTCGCCCTGCACCCGCTCGGTCCGGAAGACTTAAAAACGATCGCGAGGCGGGCCATTGCGGATAAAGAACGGGGGCTGGGTACGATGCCTCTGGAGGTGCGGGAGGAGGCATTGGATCACTGGGTGCGCTACTGTGAAGGAGACGCCCGCAGGCTGCTAAGCGCCCTGGAGCTAGCCGCCTTGACGACCGCTCCGGACGACCGGGGCCGGATTGTTGTCACGCTGGAGGTGGCGGAGGCGTCCATTCAGCGCCGGGCGGTGGTTTACGATCGGGAAGGGGACGTCCATTATGACACCATTTCCGCCTTCATTAAATCGGTCCGGGGTTCAGACCCCGACGCGGCGCTGTTGTGGTTGGCGAAAATGCTCAAGGCGGGGGAGGACCCGCTGTTTATCGCACGGCGGTTGGTGATTCTGGCCAGCGAAGACATTGGGAACGCCGATCCACAGGGACTGGTGGTGGCGGTGTCGGCTTTTCAAGCGGTTCAGTGGCTCGGCATGCCCGAAGGGAGGATCCCCCTCGCTCAGGCCACGACCTATTTGGCCACGGCGCCAAAGAGCAATGCCAGTTATATGGCGCTGGAGAAAGCGTTGGCAGATGTCGGGAAAGGGCTGGACCTGACTGTCCCCCGCCATCTCCGGGATGCCCATTATAGCGGTGCAAAGGCCATGGGTCACGGAGAAGGGTATCTCTATCCCCACGATTATCCTGGCCACTGGGTGGAACAGTCCTATCTGCCTCCGGGAATTGCACCCCGGCGGTATTACCGGCCCAGCGATCAGGGCCACGAGCAGCAAATCGCTCGCTTCATGGCCGCGCGCTGGAAAGAAGAGCAGTCCCCGGGCGAAAAGAGGGAGGAGGCGGGCGAGAAGATCACGGGCGGGGGAAAGCACCAAGTCGAAGGGAGTGGGACTCCATGAAATTGTCGACCCGAGGTCGTTACGGGATTACGTTGATGGTGGATTTAGCGATCAACAGTGGGGACCAGCCGGTGTCCCTGAAATCCATCGCCGAGCGCCAGAATCTGTCGGAACATTATCTGGAGCAGTTGATTGCGCCTCTGCGCAACGCCGGGCTTGTCAAAAGTATCCGCGGCGCGTACGGGGGGTATGTGCTTGCCAAACCCGCCCAGGAGATTACGGCCGGGGATATCGTCCGGGTTCTGGAGGGCCCCATCACCGTGGTGGAAGATGAACCGACGGGTCTTCGCCGGCTGTGGGATGAAGTGCGGGATGCCATCAATGCCGTGTTGGACCGAACGACCCTGGTTGATCTCGCGGAGATGATGCGCCAGGGCACAGATGACGGTTTGATGTACTACATTTAAGAAAAACAAGTGAGGTGGAGCCGATGAGGGCCATCTATTTGGACCACGCGGCGACCACCTTCGTGCTGCCGGAAGTGCGGGAAGCCATGGCCCGCCACTTGGAAGAACGGGTGGGGAATCCGTCGAGTATTCACGAGTTCGGCCGCAGAGCCAAGGCGGCTGTGGAGGATGCCCGGGAGGCGGTGGCGGCGCTGATTGGCGCCACTGCGGCAGAAGTGGTGTTCACCAGCGGAGGCACGGAGGCGGACAACGCCGCGTTAGTCGGTGCCGTTTTGGCTCTGCGGGACCGAGGTCGGCACGTGGTGACCACGGCCATCGAGCACCATGCGGTGTTGTACACTGCTCGGCACTTGGAGGAGTGGGGGTTTGAGGTCACCTATGTCCATCCGGGGCCAAGGGGTGTGGTGGGGGCCGAAGACGTGGCCAGGGCGCTTCGGCCGGACACGGTTTTAGTCAGCGTCATGTGGGTGAACAACGAAACCGGGGCGGTTCAGCCCGTGCGGGATATCGGCGCATTGGCCAAGGAGCGGGGCATCCTTTTTCACACCGATGCGGTCCAGGCAGTGCCGTGGCTCCCGGTGGAGGTGGATGCGGTCGGCTGTGATCTGCTGTCCGTGTCCGCCCACAAACTGCACGGGC
The DNA here is from genome assembly GCF_023512215.1 of Kyrpidia sp. Taxonomy (NCBI): domain Bacteria; kingdom Bacillati; phylum Bacillota; class Bacilli; order Caryophanales; family Alicyclobacillaceae; genus Kyrpidia; species Kyrpidia sp. Next base: position 45,074 of record NZ_JAILZZ010000021.1, read on the forward strand.
CCCAAGGGATCGGCGCCCTCTATGTCCGGAAGGGCACTCCCTGGGTGCCGCTCCTGTACGGCGGAACCCAGGAACGGGGGAGACGGGCGGGCACGGAGAATGTCCCGGGCATCGTCGGATTTGGCGCGGCGGCAGCCTGGCTCAAGGCGAGGCGAACTGCGGGTTTGGACCACGCGGCTCGGTTGAGAGAAGTTTTTCTCGGTGCAGTCCGGGAGGAGTTTGGCAAGGTCCTGGTTCACTCCCCGGAAGACGGCATTCCCGCCATCTTGAATGTCGCGTTTCCCGGGGTTTCGGCGGAGACCCTGTTGATGAATCTCGATTTGCACGGAATTGCGGCGTCGAGCGGTTCGGCGTGTACTTCCGGGTCTTTAGAGCCCTCCCATGTACTGCAGGCGATGGGCCTCGGGGACGCGGTGGTGCGAAGTTCCTTGCGTTTTAGCTTTTCGATACAAACCACAGAGGAGGAGGTGCGGGAGGCCGGACGCGCGGTGGGGCGGATCGCCCGGCGATTGGTCCGGCCCGGTGGCCATGGATAAGGGGACCGTGGTGGTTGCCATGAGCGGCGGCGTGGACAGTTCGGTCACCGCCGCCCTGCTCAAGGAACGAGGATACGATGTGATCGGAATTACCATGCGGCTGCGGGGGGGAGAAGAGACTTCTTCCGGCCGGGGGTGCTGCTCGGTGGATGATGTGAGCGACGCCCGGCGGGTCTGTCAGACGCTGGGGATTCCTTTTTACGCCGTCAATTACCGCGAGGCTTTCGAAAAACGGGTCATTCAGTATTTTGAAGACGAATACAAGCGGGGACGGACGCCGAACCCCTGCATTGCCTGCAACATGTATATGAAGTACGACCTGCTCCTCGAGCAGGCGTTGGATCTCGGGGCGGACTACCTGGCCACGGGACATTACGCCCGGGTACTGTACGACGAATCCCGGGGTCGCTATGTGTTGCGCAAGGCGGAGGACCGGCGAAAAGACCAGACCTATGTCCTGTATCACCTGACTCAGGAACAGCTCGCCCGGACCTTGTTCCCCCTCGGGGAGTACGAGAAGTCGGAGGTTCGGGAGATGGCGAGGGAATTTGGGCTCCGGGTGGCGAACAAGGCGGAGAGCCAGGACATCTGTTTCGTCCCGAATGGGGATTACGGAGAATTTCTCCGTCGGAGGATGGGGGATTCAGCCGTAGCGCCGGGGGATTTTGTCGACACCGAAGGGCATGTGGTCGGTCGGCACGAAGGGGTTCCTTTCTACACCATCGGCCAGCGAAAGGGCTTGGGGGTGGCGGTGGGTCATCCCGTATATGTAGTGGATATTCAGCCAGAGCGCAATCGGGTGGTGCTGGGGTCCAGGGAGCGGGTGTTTGCGAAGGGCCTCGTGGCTTCGAAGGTGAATTGGGTCTCCCTTCCCCGGCCGGACGGCCCGATCCGGGTGAACGCGAAGATTCGTTACGGGGCCCCAGAAGCTGCGGCCACCCTTTACCCCGAAGAGGAAGGGCGGGTCCGGGTGGAGTTCGATGAGCCTCAGCGGGCGGTGACCCCGGGGCAGGCGGTGGTGTTTTACCGGGGCGAGGACGTGGTTGGCGGTGGTACGATCGAAAAAAGTTTGGCC
>NZ_JAILZZ010000078.1:0-8065 GCF_023512215.1 Kyrpidia sp.
GGTCGGGCCTGAAGGCTTGTCCCCGGAAAGAGGGAATCCTCGTGTCCCCTATGTGCCAGGATATCCTGACGCACGTCCTTAGTCCGAGACAGCCCTTCTGATGGAGGTACGACATCTCGTAACCAATCCACATATATCAGACTGCCGACCGTCGACGATGGACGGGCCTTCGGGCCGGACCCTTCACTTTTCTGATGGGGGTCAAAATTCAGTGCTAACCCGGGGTCAATTCTACTTGACGATCAATATCACCGGATTGTCATTGAGAAAGACCCCACCACCGTTGCGTGATGGGGTCTTTTTTCGTTGGCGCATTGCTGGCGCAATCTTGGCGCTCAAGCATGGTATAGTGGGGGTGGAAAGGTATGCCCGCTGGATGGTACGCAGCGGTGAGAATGGCGTTATGTAGACAGGTGGTTTTCCGGAAAAAATTTCTCCATCCTCTTGCACTATAGTATCATATATAGTACTATAAATGCAGGAGGTGGAGCATGGCAAGGGTAGAGAAAATCGTCCAAAAAATGAAGAGCCGCCCAAACGGGATTAGATACGATGAAGCCGTCAAGGTCCTGAGGTAATACGGATACGAGTTGGTTCGGACGAAAGGTTCGCATCGGCAGTTCAGAAACCAAGACGGCGATGTCATCACACTGAAAGAACAAAACCCATTGAAGGCGGCGTATGTGGAGGAAATCATCAAACGAATCGGGGAGTGACAGGCTCCTCGTCCGTTTAACTCCATTCTGCCCTTGCCAGAGAACAATGGCAAACAAAGATGTTTCGTATTACATGAATCTTCCATACACCATTCAGATTAAACCGCGAGACGATGGTGATGGTTTATACTACTTCGCCAAAGTTCTGGAACTGGACGGTTGCATGAGTGACGGTAAAACTCCGGAGGAGGCATTCCAGAACATCCGGGAGGCCATGGAAGGCTGGTTGGAAGTGAAACTCGAGCATGGCGATTCGATCCCAGAGCCGGAGTCTGACGACGAATATAGTGGTAAGTTTGTCGTGAGAGTTCCGAAGAACTTGCACCGAGAACTTGTTATGAAAGCACGTCAAGAGGGCGTGTCGTTGAACCAGTATGTGTTGTACAAGCTAAGTCGGTAAGTTTTCGAGCGGCACGATTAGGACTGTTATGTTACCGCTACCGTGAAAATCCATAAATTGGCATAGAAAAAGGCCCCCACAGAGTCCATCGGGTGGAATAGACTCTTAGAAGAGGATACTATTGTAAATCTACGCAGGTGTTCTGGCTTCCAGTGTTACCTTGTATCCGAAGCGCTCCAGACGTTTGATGCTGTTTCGGATTGCCGTCTCTCGTTGCTTTCGAGATCCTCGTAAGTCGTCTTTCGTTTTAGCAAATAGTACGCAATGACTAGGATCGTGTGCCCGACCGCCACAGCTGCTCGTTTATTCCCCCGCCGCTGCGCGATGCGTCTGAATTGCGCAGATAGATAAGTGTTTCGTGTTCGTCCGGCTGCCTGAGCGGCCTCCACCAAGGCCCGCCTGAGCGTGGGATTGCCCTTGCGCGTGCGTCCCGATTTCCGTTTCCCCGCACTCTCGTGGCTCCCCGGACACATCCCGCTGCAGTGACTGCGGGAAAAGGGCTACCGCAGTTCCCGATCGACGCTGTCCGCCTATCTGGCTCGCGTACGCCGTGAACGGTACTCGAAACATCATGATTCACCGGTTCGGGTCCAACGACGGCTAGGACGGCGGGAGATGGCGAGGCTGTTGCGGCAACCCGAGGATGCGTATACCGATGAACAACGGCAGTTGTGGACAGTGTGGGTTCAGGATCAGCCGTGGCTTGCCGAGGCTCGCGAGTTGATCCAATCCTTTGAAGCGATGGTGCGACGTCGGCGGATCGGCTAGCTGGGTGGTTGAAGCAGGCCGAACATAGTGGCTTGGTGGAAATCCGTTCGTTTGCGCGAAGCATCCGGCAAAATGTGGAGGCGGTCGAACAGGCCCTGCGTCTGCCGTGGAGCAATGGGCAGGTGGAAGGCCAGATTCACCGGCTCAAGATGCTGAAGTCGAAGCGTTCGATCGGAGAAAAGGCGCGGGCCTGAACCGCTTCCTACGCCCGGTCAGCCTGAACATGCTTCCGAACCACGGCGATAAATTTCGCGAGAGCCGGGGACAGGAAAGCATCTTTGCGCCGGATGAACACCGTGGCAACCTTTCCGTAGCCGTCGGGCAGCTCGTGAACGGAGAGATCGTGTTGTTCGTTCCGAATAATGGAACTCGGCACCAGGGAAATGCCGAGGCCCGCCGCCACACAACCGAGGATCCCGTCCACCGACCCCAGCTCCACGACGGTTCGGTGCCCGATGCCGTGAGCATCGAGCCACTGTTCCAATCGCTTGCGATAGGAGCATCCCTCACGAAAGACCACCAGATTGCGAGAAGAGAGTTCCTTCGGGTCAAGGATGTTGTCATCCCCGGGTTTGGACACGAGAACCAGTTCCTCCTGAATGGTCGCCTCATCGGTGAGCAGCGGATGATGGACAGGGCCGGCCACAAATGCCCCCTCGATTTCAAAGTTCAGCGTCTTTTCCACCAAATGTTCGGTGGGTCCTGTGAGCAAGGAGATTTGGACTTTTGAGTACAGTTTGTGGTATTCGGACAGTATGGCCGGCAGGCGGATGGCCGCGGTGGTCTCCATGGCTCCGATGCGCAGCGGACCACTGGGTGATGAGTTGTCTCGAACCGCCTGTTCCGCTTCCTCGCACAAGTGTAGAATCCTTTCGGCGTAACGCAAAAAGACTTCCCCCGTGGCCGTCGGGGAAACACCCCGGGGATGGCGATGAAACAAAACGGTGCCCAAGCTGGCCTCAAGATGCTGAATTCGGGCCGTGACATTGGACTGGACATATCCCAGTTGACCGGCCGCCTTGGTGATACTCCCGGTTCTCGCGACGGTGACGAAAATGGTCAGATCCCCGAATCTCCACATGCTCGCGCTCCTTGTTGTTCAATCAATCATTAGGAAAGATGGTTATCATCTCGATCATTCATTTTACGAGATAAATTCCGCATTCTACAATGGGTGCAAAAATCCGGGGGTATGCCACATGTCTCGTATAAGAGTAAGCCCCAATCAGGATTACCGTATTCTGGCAGGTGGCGTGTTGGCGCTGTTTATCGCTATGGGCATCGGACGATTTGCCTTCACGCCGATTCTGCCTTTCATGCAAGCTGACGAACATGTGTCGGGTGCCCTGGCGGGTTATCTCGCGTCCAGCAATTACCTCGGATATCTGGTCGGTGCGTTTGTCGCGGGGTTGTCTCAGGTTGCCAAATACAGGGTACCGCTTTACCGCTATTCGTTGGCCGTCAGTATCATCACCACCGGCGCGATGGGGGTGGGCTCGGCTTCCTGGCTGTGGCTCGCCGTGCGCTTTCTTTCGGGAATCGCGAGCGGCTTGGTGTTTGTTCTTGTTTCGAGCATGGTGTTGGACGCCCTGGCCCATCGCGGCCGCCTCAGGTTGTCCGGCATTTTCTACGGCGGTGTCGGACTGGGAATTGCGGCAACCGGAATTGCAGTTGCAACGTTTGGCTCAGCGTTCGGATGGCGCGGGATGTGGTTGGCCATGACGGCGCTCGGCATCGGGCTCGGGGTTCCGGCTGCCCGGTGGATGCCCCGGCAGAGAACCGGGTTAGCTGCACCACAGCCTGGGAATCGATCAGGGGGGCGCGGTGCAGAGCGCGATTATTTTCCGTGGCTGCTGGCGTCCTATGGTTGCGAAGGCGCCGGATATATCATCACCGGCACCTTTCTTGTCAGTTTGGCGGCCGGAGTTCCAGAACTTCACGCCATTGCACCGTATGGGTGGATCGTGGTCGGGATCGCGGCGATTCCGTCCTGTTGGGCCTGGTCGGCCATCGCCGAGCGGAAGAGTGCTATAGTAAGTCTTGCGGCGGCTCTTGTTCTGCAGGCGGTCGGGGTGGTTCTTCCCGTTGTGATGCCGAATCCTGCCGGATTGATGATCGGTGCGATTCTTTTCGGCGGCACCTTTATGGGGATCACGACCATGGCCACCGGGCTCGCCAAAAGGCTTCGCCCTGAGGAAAGCAGTCGGGCCATCGGTTTGATGACCGGGGTCTACGGGGTGGGTCAAATCATCGGCGCCGCTGAGGCGGGTGTGCTCGCCGACCGATCCGGGGGATTTGCGTTGCCCATGGGGGTCGCGGCAACGGTGGTGCTGATGGGAGCCGGCCTGCTCGTCGCCGGGAAGGTGCACTGGGCCGTGGGACACACGGGGGTTTCCAACCACGGGGGGAGTGAGACATGGAAAAAGTGTTGACGGTCGATCCGTCCAATCACCGGGTTGCACGCGCCATGGCTCGCCGGGTGGCGGACATGGTGATCGACCATTTTGCCTCTTTGGCGAATCGACCGGTTTGGCATGAGGGGGACGCATGGCTGCCCGCCGACGGTCGGTCCGGAGAGTGGGCCGAGATTTTGATCGATATGCGGAGCGTTTTGGAACATTCGATGCAGGTGGCCCATCCCAAATTTTTCGGGCACATGGACTCCGGTCCGCTCTTGGTGGCTGTGCTGGCGGATTGGGTGGCCTCCGCTCTCAATCAGAATATGCTGGCTTGGGAACTTTCTCCTTTGGCCACGGCCGTCGAAGAGGAGGTGATCGCCTGGCTGTGTGCCCTATGCGGCATGGATCATGGCGAGGGGTCGCTGGTCAGCGGCGGAACCGTTTCCAACCTGACCGCACTGCTTCTGGCTTTGCAGTCCGTCACCCAAGGGCGGTTCCGGACGGAGGGAGTCTGGGCACTGCGACGTCGGCCCGTCATCTTTGCCTCTGATCAGGCCCATTATTCGGTCGTGAAATCGGCGGCGACGGCGGGCCTCGGGGAGCAATCGGTGGTCAAAATTTCCACCGATGACGCTTTCCGAATGGACCCGGAACGATTGCGAACGGCCCTTCGGGAGGTGAGAGCGTCCGATGCCTCCCCCGTCATGGTAGTGGCCACGGTGGGGACCACCAGTACGGGAAGTGTGGATCCGGTGGACGCGGTGGCGGACATATGCCGGGAGTATGGAGTTTGGCTGCACGTCGATGCCGCCCACGGCGGAGCGCTCTTGTTCAGTGAGCAGAAGAAGCACCTTTTGAAGGGAATCGACCGGGCGGACAGTGTGACCGTCGATCCCCACAAATGGTTGATGCAGCCGAAGAGCATGGGGGCGATCTTGACCCGTCATAAGGGAGCCCTGCGGAACCTGTTCGAATCCGGGGCGCCATATTTAACGCGAAAGAACGAGACATCAGCTCGGCCGCAGAGCCGAGGTGGGATGAGCCTTCAGGGGTCTCGTCGATTCGATGCCCTCCGCCTGTGGGTGACGCGCCGATATTTGGGCGATTCGGGCCTGACAGAGCTGGTCGAACGCAACCTGGCTCAGGTTCGGGCGTGGGCCGACCTGTTGCGGGCTCATCCCGCGTTTGAACTGGCCCATGAACCCGAGCTCAACCTGCTGTGCTTTCGGTACAGACCCGCAGGAGTGGCCGACGAGCGACTCGATGCGATCAACGAAGAGATTCAGCGAGAACTGATGCGCTCCGGGGAAGGGTTTCTATCCGTGACCTCTCTTCGCGGGCGCCGGTGGCTGCGCAGTGTGTTCATCAACCCGACGACCAGGGAGGAAGATATGCGGGCGGTGCTGGATAGCATCGAAAAGATCGGACAGCGGTTGTACGGCAGATGATTCCGGGATCCTGTACAATAGATGGATGCGGTCGCCTCCAGCCGTTGTCGTCTCCGGAATATGCGAAGGACAATTACATCCTATCTGGGCAAGCTCGCGGCCCTGAGAAAGGGGAAGGACCCCGGTGAGGATGGCCGGGAGAAGGCGGCGAACGCGGCCGGAGTGATCGTTATAAAATTTACGCACCGCCGACCTGTTGCGGCGGCTCGGCGGGAATGAGTAGAGAGAATGAAAGGGGACGACATCGTGTCGAATCGAATTCGTGCGAGTAAGCCCGCGGCATACGAATTTGAAATTACGCTGTGCGATGTTCACCCGACCGTGTGGCGGCGATTTTGTGTGCCTGCCAACATTACCTTTCAGCGCCTCCACGATGTCATTCAGGTGGTTATGGGGTGGGAGAATTATCATTTGTACGAGTTTCGATTCGGAAAGACCCGGATCAGTACTCCGGATGATGAGTTTGAAGTGGATGCCACGCACTTTGATGCTCGGAGGAAGCGACTGCCGTCCCTGGGTTTTGATAGGGATGACGTGCTCGGGTACTTGTATGATTTCGGCGACAATTGGATGCACGTCCTGCGGGTGATACGCCCGATCTACGATCTGGGAGACCGTCCCGCATACGCCTGTTTGGACGGGGCGCGATCCTGTCCTCCGGAGGATGTCGGGGGGCCGCACGGCTACGCCGATTTTCTAAAAATCATCAGTCAACCCAACCATCCGGAGTATGAACACATGAGACTCTGGAGCGGCGGAACGTTCAGCCCGATGCGGTTCGACAAAGAGGCCGTCAATCAGGAACTGCGGAGACGGTTTATGGAATGACGGTTTCTTGGGGCTGTCGGATTTTTTTCATTAACCCGATGAGAAATATCTTAGAAATCCAATTCTCCGATTCTCATGGGACAAGGAGGTGTATGCCTGATGAACATCACGAATGTACAATCACAATCCCATTCGCCGGTCCGCGATGCGGCGACGGTCCTTCCCGTTCGCCCGGATGCCGGGAGCGGCTTTCTGGTGTACGCCCTGCGCCGATCCCCCAAACTCCGCGCCTTGCGGGAGTATGGGCGTTTCCCGGCGGATCGGTGGAGGAACAGGATCGCATCCCGAAATGGCGAATCCTTCTGGCTCCTTTTGATGAGCGTCAAGCCACCGAACAGACGGTGTATCGCGAACGAACCAGGCCGGCCATCGAAACGAGAGACTTCCGCCGGCGGTTTGGACCATGGATTGAAAAGCGGATTGGGACCAAGATCCCGGATGATCCGGTTCCCGATTCATCGCTTGATCCTGCGACCAATCTGGCCTCTTGGGTCACAGCCATTCGCGAGTTGTTTGAAGAGACGGGTACATTGCTTGTGGACGGAGATATACCGGATCCCTTTGCGCTTCGGGAGATCCGTCAAAAAGTGGTGAGCGGCGAGATGCGGTTTGGGGAGTTCCTGGAAGAGTACGGCTTGCGGCCCGTTCCGGAGATGTTGAGGTATATGGGTCGCCTGCTTACGCCATCGACGGAAAAACACCGTTTTGATACGCGTTTTTTCCTGGCCCGTCTGCCGGAAGGACAAGAGGTGGACGGTGTGCAGGGACTGACGGGAGAAGCGGTGGAGGATGGCTGGTTCCGGCCGCAAGAGATTCTGGAAAACCGGGAGGGCAGATTTCCTATCATTCCGCCCACCCGCTATGCGCTTGAGACCGTCTCTGCTTACCGTTCGCTTGATGAGTTGTGGGAGGCGTTCTGTCCCTCCACCACTTCCCTGTAACTGACGGGGTGTTCACCGCGGAACGGCCATCCGATTTTCTGGAGCAATTGCAATGGGGTTTTCTGGCCGATCTGGATTTTGGCCTCTTCGGAAATCGGAAGTTGTGAAAATCGTTCCCAAGTCGATCCGATCACCTCCGTCCAGAATCTCAATGCCCCGTTGGGCGTACGATTGCAGCAGTTCCTGATGATCCAGCTGTTGGTATAGTTCATGGTTGACGATGTAGTGGTGGGAATCCGCATGTTCCGCCACCGCCTGATGGAACTCCGCAGTCGATGCGCAAGATTTGACCGAGTATTCGGTGAAACTGCCATCCGGATGGTGGATGCGCAGGTCGTTGCCCGGGTGGGTTTGCGATGCAAAATGCTCAACCTGGAGACCTTGGGCCTGTAGATGGGCAGCCGCGAGATCTTCCGCCATTCGGCCGACGTAGGCGTTGACATAATTGTCAACCGCGCTCTGCCCGTCGTGAAACAGGGATTCAATCTTATTCATCCAGTCCGCATAAGAGGCGTCCCGCATCTCTTGGGCCACTGAGCCAGTCTTGCGTCTCAGATCCTTGACG
>NZ_JAILZZ010000079.1:0-7942 GCF_023512215.1 Kyrpidia sp.
GGGGCAGTAAGATGGCGTACCGAACCTACCGCAACCTGTACCGGATCCGGCCGTCCCTGTCCAGCATCGGGCAGGGGCGGTACCGTATCCGGCTTCCGAGGGGTGTGCAAATCACTTTTGACGCCGGAGTCTTGACCCTCGTGCTGTGGTTGCCCTGCTCCATTCTCGTTGGCCCGATCCTGTCCCACTGGATTCCCCTCAACCCGTTCTTTCTCGGAATCTTCGTCGCAGGTTTCGCAGGGTATCAGTTGAGCAAGCTCGACCCGGCAGGAAAGACGGTGGTGGCGTTTCTCTACGATTTGTCGAAGTATCTGGTGTGCATCGCTACACTTGCACCGCTACACCTGTATACATCCTGGTGAAGGCGCAACATGGGCGCTACAACTTTTCTGCTTCATAGACCAAGATTTCGGGTTATTTCCTGGATCTCAGAGATGGCACAATCTTTGCGAGATAGGGAGGTGGACACCAAGATACAAGGGAGGTTCACAGATGGCGAGCCATATTCAGGTGCTGGGTATCGATGCCGGCGGAACGATGACGGATACCTTTTTCGTGGATGCAGAAGGAAACTTCGTTGTCGGCAAGGCGCAAAGCACACCGTATGACGAGTCGGTCGGCTTGATCAACTCATCGACCGACGCGCTTGCGCAGTGGAATCTCACTGTCGAAGAAGTCTTTCCGCAGTTGGTGACGGCCGTGTATTCCGGGACGGCCATGCTCAACCGCATCGTACAGCGGAAAGGCTTACGCGTTGGATTGATCGTCAATCGCGGGATGGAAGATTTCCATCGCATGGGGCGGTCGATTCAATCGTACTTGGGCTATTCTTACGAAGATCGCTTGCACCTTAATACCCATCGCTATGATCCGCCCTTGGTTCCGAGGGAGCTGACCTTTGGTATCACCGAACGGATCGACATGTTCGGCAACATCGTCATCCCGCTGCGGGAAAATGAAGCGTATGAGGCGGCGCGAAAGCTTGTGGATCTAAACGTGGAAGGCATTGTCATCAGTTTCCTTCATTCTTACAAGAACCCCGTTCATGAACGGCGGGTGCGAGACATCGTTCTCGAGGTGGTGCGTGAAGCCGGGAAGAATATTCCGGTCTTTGCCTCTTCAGACTATTATCCCGTGCGCAAAGAGTCACACCGCACCAATACCACTATCCTCGAAGCGTATGCCGCAGAACCGTCGCGTAAGACGTTGGTCCGAATTAACGAGCGGTTTAAAGAACTCGGTGCCCGGTTTGACTTGCGGGTGATGGCCAGCCACGGCGGGACAATCGGCTGGAAGGCAAAAGAGCTGGCTCGGACAGTCGTATCCGGACCAATCGGCGGTGTGATCGGAGCGCGCTCTCTCGGCGAACGTCTGGGCTACCGCAATATCGCTGCCACCGATATCGGCGGTACGAGTTTTGACATGGCGCTAATCGTTCAAGGTCAGTTCACCATCCAACACGATCCTGATATGGCCCGGCTGGTTTTATCTTTGCCGCTCGTGCAAATGGACAGCGTGGGGTCTGGTGCCGGCAGTTACGTGCGCATCGATCCGTATACGCATGCGATTCGGATTGGCCCGGATAGCGTGGGATATCGCGTCGGCGTCTGCTGGCCGGAAAGCGGAGTAGAAACCGTCACCATATCCGACTGTCACGTCGTGCTCGGATACATCAGTCCGGATAATTTCCTCGGTGGGCAAGTTAAGCTGGATCCCGAACGGGCCCGAAAAGCAATTGAGGAGCAGGTCGCCCGTCCGTTGGGGCTCACGGTGGAGGAAGCTGCCGCGGGTGTGATTGAGCTGCTCGATACGCGCCTCCGGGATCATTTGCGGGCGATGATCAGCGGGAAAGGTTATCATCCCTCCGAATTCGTCTGCTTCTCTTATGGCGGCGCCGGCCCGGTGCACACATACGGTTATACCGAAGGGCTCGACTTCGAGGACATCATAGTTCCCGCTTGGGCGGCCGGTTTTTCCGCATTCGGTTGTGCCGCGGCGGAATTTGAGTACCGCTATGACAAGAGCCTCGACATCAACGTGGCGCCGGACGCCGGGGCGGCCGAAAAGCTCGAAGCCGTACAAGTGCTTCAGAGCGCCTGGAGCGAACTGGCCGAAAAGGTGATCGAAGAGTTCCGCCTCAACGGCTATTCGCCGGAAAGCGTCATACTGTTTCCGGGTTACCGCATGATGTACCGCGGTCAACTCAACGATCTCGAGATCAATTCTCCGCTCAACCGTGTCGAAAAAGCCGGGGACTGGGATCAGTTGACGGAGGCTTTTGAAGAGACGTATGCCCGTGTTTACGCAAAAGCCGCCCGCAGTCCCGAATTGGGCTTTACCATTACGGGTGCAATCATGCGCGGCATTGTGCCCAGCGTCAAGCCGCGTATTCCGGAAGAACCGCTCAACGGTGCAACACCGCCTAAAGAAGCGCTTCGCGGACAGAGACCTTTCTACTTTCGCGGAAAGTGGGTTAACGCCGACATCTGGGATATGGACACCCTGCGGGCGGGCAATCAAATTGAGGGTCCCGCGATTATCGAGGCCCCGGCGACGACGCTTGTCGTTCCACCGGGTTGGAGCACGACGTTGGATGCACACCGTCTGTTCCATCTCAAGCACCGCTAAAAATCACGATCATGAAGGAGGATGGTCCGAATGGCAAAAACCCGACTGGGCGTAAATTTTAGCCCGCTGAAGCTCCAGGGACAGACGCTCAAAGAACACCGCGATGAGGTGTTGCGGCTCACGCGGGAGACGGGGCATTATGCCGGTTTGACGAACTTCGAGCTCAAAGAGAGCGACCCGATCTTATACAACAAAATGTTCTCGCGGCTTCGTGCCGGCGTTGTGCATGCCCGCGAGACGGCGAAGCGCATCGCCGCTTCTCCGATCGTCGAGCAAGAGGGTGAGCTTTGCTTTACGCTTTACAACCCCGCAGGCGATTCTCTGATGACCTCTACGGGCATTATCATCCACGTAGGGACGATGGGCGCGGGCATCAAATACATGATCGAAAACGGATGGGAAGAAAACCCCGGGATTCGGCCGGGCGACATTTTTACCAACAACGACTGCATGTTGGGGAATGTTCACCCGTGTGATGTGCATACGATCATCCCCATCTTCTGGGAAGATCGGCTGGTCGGTTGGGTCGGTGGCGTGACGCACGTCATTGATACGGGCGCCCTCGGACCCGGATCGATGACCATGGGGCCGGTGCAACGGTTCGGTGACGGTTACCAGATCACCTGCCGGAAAACCGGAGAAAATGACCGGCCGCTCCGCGACTGGCTCCATGAAAGCCAGAGGTCGATCCGCACGACGCGTTACTGGCTGCTCGATGAGCGCACCCGCATTGCAGGCTGCCATATGATCCGCGATCTGGTGCTCGATCTCATTCGTGAAGTCGGAGTCGAAAACTATATGAAGTTTGCCTATGAGATCGTGGAGGACGGGCACCGCAGCCTGATCCGGAGGATCAAGTCGATGACGGTGCCGGGTAAGTACCGGGCAGTGGCTTTTGTCGACGTCGGTTATGACCATCCGGATGTTAACGTCCCGCCCTATGCGAAGGTCGACACGATCATGCATGCGCCGCATGAAATCACGATCAAAACGGACGGTACATGGAAGCTCGATTTTGACGGTTCGAGCCGATGGGGTTGGCATTCGTTTAACGCTCAACCGGTTTCGTTTACCAGCGGTATCTGGGTCATGATGACGCAAACCTTGATCCCGACGGAACTCATCAATGACGGCGCCTATTATGCGACGCAATTTCGCCTGCCGCGGGGCACGTGGCAGAATCCGGACGACCGGCGAACGGCCCACTCTTACTCCTGGCACTTCCTGGTCTCCGCGTGGAGCGCCATCTGGAGGAGCCTCAGCACGGCCTACTTTGCGCGCGGTTATCTCGAAGAGGTCAACGCCGGAAACGCCAATACGTCCAACTGGCTCCAGGGCGGCGGTTTCAACCAGTACGACGAGATTCACGCCGTCAACAGCTTTGAGGCCGCTTCCGAAGGTACGGGGGCTACTGCTGTGAAAGACGGTCTGGATCATGCGGCGGCGATCTGGAACCCCGAAGGCGACATGGGCGACATGGAGATTTGGGAGTTGGCGGAGCCGCTGATCTACTTGGGGCGTAATGTCAAGGCCAACACCGGCGGTTATGGAAAGTATCGCGGCGGGTGCGGCTACGAGACTCTCCGCATGGTTTACAATGCCAAGGACTGGACCATGTTCTTCATGGGGAACGGGTATATGGTCAGCGATTGGGGTTTGATGGGCGGCTATCCCGCGGCCACCGGTTATCGATTTGAAGCCCACGGTACCGATCTAAAAGAAAGGATCGAGCAAGGACTACCGCTTCCGCTTGGGCCCGACGCCGATCCCGATCACCCCGATTACGAGAAGGTCATGAAGGCCCGCACCATCAAGCGGGATAAGCAAACCATGACCACAGAGACGATTTTTGAGAACTACGATTTCTACCAGAACTACTTGCGCGGCGGTCCCGGTTTCGGTGATCCGATTGAGCGCGATCCCGTGAAGATCGAAGCGGACCTCAACGGCGGCTACTTGCTCCCCCGCTATGCGGAAAAGGTGTATGGAGCGGTCGTCTATCAAGATGAGCAGGGCCACTGGCATGTGGATCGGGAGGCGACCCAAAAGCGCCGGGAGGAGATCCGCAAGGAGCGCATCGCACGGGCCAAGCCGACGCAAGAGTGGATGAAGGAAGAGCGGGAGCGCATCTTACGCAAGAAAGCTTCGGTGCAGGTCCGTCACATGTTCGCAACGAGCTTCCAGCTTAGCCCCAATTTTTTGGCGGAATTCAAGCGATTCTGGGATCTTCCTGAGAATTGGAACTTGACCGAAGAGGAGCTTGAGACTCCCACCTTCGGCTCAAAACATCGCATGAGCGTAGAACAGCTTCCCGACGTGAAGCGCCTTGTGCTTGTCGAAGAGTAAGGAAGTACAGATTAGGTGAGGAGGTCGGCGCAGATGGGGTATGATCGAAAGAAAATTGAAGAATTGATCGACGGGACCATCGATTGGGAGACGCAGCATCGCATGCTTTCGGAGCCCAAAGATCCTGAACGCTTTCAGGTTTATCTTGAGATCTTGCAGGAACGGGTGCCGTGGGAGGACCGCATCCTCCTCCCTTATCAATATCATCTTTACATCGTCGAGAAAAAAGACACCGGCGCGTGGGTCATCAAGTGCGATTGTGGCCATGAATTTTGCGACTATCGAGAGAACTGGAAGCTTCATGCGCTCATCTACGTCCGGGACACGGAGGAAGCGATGAGCGAAATCTATCCAAAGCTGATGGCGCCGGACCCGAATTGGCAGGTGTTCCGGGAGTTTTACTGCCCCAGCTGCGGCACGCTTCTGGAAGTGGAAGCGCCCACGCCTTGGTATCCGGTGATCCATAACTGGGAGCCGGACATCGAAGCGTTCTATCGCGAGTGGTTGAAGATTCCGCTGCCGACAGAAAAGTGAGCAAAGGTGTGCAGCGCAATGGCCTCGTTCCATTGCGCTGCACCAACTTTTTTGTGGCGGATGGCTCATGGGCCAAATCGCATCGCGATGGGGGGATGGAAAGTGTCGGATGGACGCGGAACAGGCCGCCAAGACCCGGCTATTTGGAAGCCGGAAGAAGCGGAGCGAAAAAGAACTCGGCTTTGGTTCTTTATGCGGCGGGTCGGGGTGTCGTCCCTCAATGAATTGAGGGAAGGGGCGGCACGGGATCCGGCTTGGTTTTGGAAGGAGGTGGCCGACGATCTTCGATGGCCGTGGTTTGAGCCGTATGGGCAAGTGCTCGACGTGTCCCGGGGGAGCGCTTGGGCCAAATGGTTTGTTGGCGGGAAAACCAACGCGGCGGCTGCCTGTGTGGACCGACACGTGGGGACGGAGAAGGATCGGGAAAAAGCCCTGATTTGGGAAGGGGAAGACGGTTCTTCGCTTCAATGGACGTACGAGGAACTGGCCGATCGCGTAGGGCGTTGGGCGGCGGTGTTCCATCGCCTGGGGGTCGGCAAGGGGGATGTGGTGGGCGTCTATCTTCCCATGCTGCCGGATACGGCGGCGGTTCTTCTTGCCTGTGCCAAAGTCGGCGCGATTTTCACCCCCGTTTTCAGCGGGTACGGGGCGGAGGCGGTGCGGTCGAGGCTGGCCGACAGCGGGGCCAAGATTCTGATCACGGCGGACGGCTTTTACCGGCGGGGCAAGGTGGTGGCCATGTTGTCCGAAGCCACCCGGGCTGTGGAGGGATTGGATCACCTTCGCCACGTGGTGGTGGTGTCCCGGGTTGGAGCGGGACCGGAAGCGGACGGGGGAAGAGGGGAGGAGCCCGGCCGCGCGCGTCTTTTGGCGGCGGACCGGTTGTTGAGGGAGGTCTCGGCGGAGGTCGCCACGGAGGTGCTGGACAGTGAAACTCCCCTGATGATCATTTACACCTCTGGGACGACCGGCAAGCCGAAGGGAGCGGTGCACACGCATGTCGGCTTCTGCTTGAAAGCGGCGCAAGATTTGGCCCATTGCTTTGATTTGCGGGATACGGACACCCTGTTTTGGTTCACCGACATGGGGTGGATGATGGGGCCGTGGGCTGTTTTCGGAGGGTTTGCACTGGGGGCGACCGTTCTGCTGTACGATGGGGCCCCCGATTATCCTTCGCCGGACCGGCTGTGGCGATTGGTGGAACGGCACCGGGTAACCCATTTGGGTCTATCTCCCACCGTGATCCGTTCCCTCATGACCCAAGGAGACCATTGGGTCGAACGGGTAGACCGTTCGTCGCTCCGGGTGCTGGGATCGACGGGCGAACCGTGGAACCCGGATCCCTATATGTGGTTTTTTGATAAAGTCGGGGAAAAGCGCTGTCCGATCATCAATTATTCGGGGGGAACGGAAATCTCCGGCGGCATCCTCGGCTGTTTTGTAGGTGAACCCATTGCTCCTTGTTCCTTTGCGGGGCCGATTCCCGGAATGCATGCCGCCGTTCTCGATGAAGAGGGGAGGCCGGTGGAGCGGGGACAGGTGGGAGAACTGTGCATCCTGGGGCCGTGGGTCGGGATGACGCGGGGTTTCTGGAACGATCCGGAGCGGTACGAACAGACTTACTGGTCCCGGGTCCCGGGGATCTGGTTCCACGGAGACTGGGTGCGAATTGATGAACATGGGTACTGGTACATCGAAGGGCGTTCCGACGACACCCTGAAAGTGGCCGGCAAACGCATCGGACCGGCCGAAATCGAATCGGTTCTGGTCGCTCATCCGGCGGTGGCGGAAGCGGCTGCGATCGGCGTCCCTCATGCGGTGAAGGGGGAAGGGATTGTCGGTTTGGTCCGGTTGGCGCCCGGCGCCGCTCCTTCGGAAGAGTTGCGTACAGAATTGAGGGACTGGGTCGCCGGGTTCCTCGGGAAGGCGCTGAGGCCGGAAGAGATTCGGTTTGTCCGGGACTTGCCGAAGACTCGGAGTGGAAAAATCGTCCGCCGCGTGATCAAAGCGAAACTTCTCGGCCTGAATCCCGGGGATCTCAGCAGCCTGGAGAACCCAGAAGCACTGGAGGCCCTGACGGAGTGAGCGTGCCGCTCTTCCTGTCAGGTCTCCCCACCGAGCGTGTAAACTTAAAGTAGTAGACCCCCATGCCGCCGGGGCGACACCAGTAGAAGGATGAAAATGGGTCGGTGTTGAACAGGTACTCAGGTGGCTGGTGAAGCGGATTAACCCCCGCAGATTGGACACATGCTCCCGATATTGAGCTGTTGCGCAGTCTTGCTACGGCCTTTGCCCAAATTGCCATCGGTCGTCAGGCTGTCAAGGGCCGCTGTCGCTGGACCTTCGGTCCTCCCTTGCAGCTCCTCCTCCCTCTGGCAAGGGGTAATTAAGGGCAAAGGCCCATGCTACGTACTGGCGTACGTCAGACCTTCAC